>JBAZEQ010000045.1:0-12614 GCA_041653855.1 Ignavibacteria bacterium
TTAAACATTAAAAAAACAGCGTAAATCATAATTGTCAGCGATTTCAGCGTCAAATGTTTTTTGTTCTTTGAAATAAATAAATCTTATTGTTCTAAGTTTTCCGTCTATGTGAGCGAAAAAGTTATTCGCTCTTAAACATTAAAAAAACAGCGTAAATCATAATTGTCAGCGTTTTCAGCGTCAACTGTTTTTTGTTCTTTGAAATAAATAAATCTTAGTGTTCTAAGTTTTCCGTCTATGTGAGCGAAAAAGTTATTCGCTCTTAAACATTAAAAAAACAGCGTAAATCATAATTGTCAGCGTTTTCAGCGTCAGTTGTTTTTTTGTTCTTTGAAATAAATAAATCTTAGTGGTCTTTGTGTTCTTAGTGGTGAAAAGCTCTTTGGAAGCCTACGTGGGCTCGTGCAGGAATATATGCCCTTACCACATTTTTTCGAAATCTTTTGGTTCGTACTTGCGGTTGACTTCGAAAAAAATACTTTTTAAATTATCTCCTTTTAATAATAAAAAATCTTTATTGAATAATCTCGAGACCCGGGCAACAGGAAATAGTATAAAAAAGAAAATAAAAGATAATATTACTTTAGAGACAACAAAACCCATTCCTTCGCCGAGTTTAAGCCATAACAATGAAATTATTTCTGCAGCTTTTCTCCAGAAGAGTGATATTATTCCTAATGCTATTGCAACATAGATAAAAGCTTTAATATCGAAAAATAAAAACAAAATCAAAAATCCCGTAGAAATAGTTATTAAAGTCTCTAAATATTTTTCCTTTTTCATCTCAGCTCTAAAATAATGTATAAATAAAAGGCGCAATTGCACTGGTTCCGGCTATCGCTATTAACGCACCAACTATAAGTAGGGTGAAAATAACCGGTAAAAGCCACCATTTTTTTCTTTCTTTTAAGAAATTCCACAAGTCTTTTAATAAATCCATATAATTAATTTTTTAATATACTATCTTTTAAAAAAGTATGCATTTTTCTTGCAACAATATCGTTTCCATATATATTCCAGTGTGAATCACTATCGAAATAAGTTTTATTCGATTTAGAAACCTCTATCAGCGTATCGAGTAAATCAATATTAATAATTTGATTTTGATTTAAAAAGTCAGAAATATACTTTTGTGGTTTTCTCATATCTAATTTTGTAGTATCGATATTGTAATAATTTATTACTTTGGAAAATTGGTCTCTTTCTACCTGCTCCTTCGTTGGTATAAATGCAACCAATAATTTTACATTGTTTTCATTGCATATTTTTTCTAATTCTTTTGTATTATTTAATAGATTCGTGAACCCATCCGTTATTCTATCGTTATATTTTTTTAAAAACACATTCTTACTCGTTTCGTCCGGTCTATCATCGAATGGTTGACAGGGTCCTCCGGCAGGGTAAATAAAATTTATTTTTGAAATGAGCCTTTCATCTATATATCTAAAAAAATATGAATATTTACTTAAAACTATAATTGTTGAATTAAACATTGCATAAAATATATTCGGGCTTTCATTTGAATACTTTATACTGGTCATTTCATCTTCAATATCGTTTCCAACATATATATATGATATCAAATAATCTGCATCGAAAAGTTTTATATTCCTTCTAAAAAATTCCTTATAAGTTTTTGGGGATAAACCGTTTTTACCGTTATTAATAACCGTATATTTTTTCCCGCTTTCATTTTCGTTCAGGTATTTTTCCAGTTTATAACTCATCGTATTCTCGAGTGCTACTTGCCCTGCCATTATATAAGAATCCCCAACATTTATTATTCTGATTTCATCCTTTTTCTTCGGAGAAAAATCGAAATTATTTCTGTATCCATATTTATTGGTCTTAAAATTGGTTTTATATTCGGAAGTCTCATATGTTACATCAAGGTTTGGCTTTAACCAATCCATACCAACAAACTCGCTATATTCGAATGGTCTTTGAAATAAAAGAGATTTGAAAACCGTACGAAACGAAACCTCCACTAAAAATAAAACTATCGAAACAAAGAAAATAAGAATTGAAATGTTTATTAAATTATTAAGCATTTTAGATTTGCCTCTTTTGGAACTTGAAATCGCAAATATAATTAATACAATATAAATAATACAAATTATATTAAATGCTAATAAAGAATATGAAACTCCTTTGCTAATCGTATGTTGTTGTTTATAAAGATATGCAACTGTAATTGGATTTGAAAACAGTAAAATTATGATTCCGGTATATAAAAAAAAATTTGCTATGAATATTTTTACATTACTGCTTTTCATAATTACTAATCGAGCTTAAATGTTTCTTTCCAATTTTCCGTATCCTTAAAATTTGGCTGTTCTGTCTTTTTGTAAAGATAATTACCCATTACAAGGTAATCCATTTCCGTTCTCATAAAACATCTGTATGCATCGTTTGGTGTGCATATTATAGGTTCTCCGCGAACATTAAAACTTGTGTTTACAATTATACCGTATCCTGTCTTTTCTTTGAACTTATTAATTAGTTTCCAGTATTTTTCGTTTGTTTCTTTATGGACAGTTTGTATGCGGGCTGACATATCTATATGTGTAATTGCCTGTACGTCCGACCTTTGAATATAAAGCCTCTCCATTAATGGAAGCTCGTAATAATCTCTCGGTAACTCTTTCCTTCTTTTCTCTATTACGTCTGCAACTATAAGCATATAAGGGGATGGAATTTTAAGATTGAAAAATTCAGGACTGTCTTCATATAAAACAGAAGGTGCAAACGGTCTGAATCCTTCACGATATTTTATTTTAAGGTTTAATTTTTTCTGCATTTCAGGATTTCGTGCATCTCCGAGAATACTTCTGTTACCCAATGCCCTGGGACCAAACTCCATTCTTCCCTGAAACCATCCAACTACATTTCCTTTTGTAAGTAATATGGCGGCTTCGTCTATAAGGTCTTCGAATGATTCATATTTTTTATACTTTGCTTTGTATTGCTTGGAAACCAATTCGATATCTATGCCTGAATATTCGGGACCAAGATATGCACCCTGCATTTTATCGTACTCATTGTTAATAATTCTTTTATTATCATAATATATGTAATGTGTCGCTAATGCCGCACCAATTGCTCCGCCGGCATCTCCTGAAGCAGGCTGTATATATATGTCATCGAATAAACCTTTTTCAAGAAGCTTTCCGTTTGCAACACAATTTAATGCCACTCCGCCTGCTAAGCATAAATATTTTTCATTTGTTAATCTTTTAGCTTCCTGTGCCATTTTAATAATTATATCTTCTGTAACTTTTTGTATGGCATATGCACAATCGGAATGGTGTTGCTCGATTTTATCTTCGGGTAATCTTCGCTGAAATCCGAATAGTCTACTCCACTGTTTATCGTCTACCATTCGCAATCCCGTAGCATATTTAAAGTATTTTTGATTTAACCAGATTGAGCCGTCTTCTTTAACATTTATAAGTATTTCGTTTAAAATTTGAATATACTTCTTTGTGTTTTCGGAATTTGGATTTCCATATGGAGCCAGACCCATTAGCTTGTATTCACCTGAATTAACAACAAAACCTAAATAATATGTAAATGCAGAATATAATAATCCTAATGAATGAGGAAATCTCATTTCTTTTAACATTTCTATCTTATTGCCCTGCCCATGGCATATTGACGCTGTAGCCCATTCACCAACACCATCGATTGTTAATATTGCTGCACTCTCGAACGAAGAAGGGTAAAAAGCTGATGCCGCATGCGAGAGGTGATGTTCGGAAAATAATAACTTCAGCTTTTTCTTATTAAAAACCTCTATTTTTTTTAATTCATCATAAATAACCTTTTTCATAAAAAGTTTTTCTTTTATCCAAACAGGTATTGCCTGTATATAAGATAAAAGTCCTTTTGGTGCAAACCCGTAATAGGTCTCCAACAGCCTTTCGAATTTTAGTAGTGGTTTATCATAAAATATTACTGCATCCAGTTCGTCAATCTTTAATCCCGAATATGTTAAACAAAACTTGATAGAATTCAAAGGAAATGATTTATCTTGCTTTTTTCTTGTGAATCTTTCTTCGTGAGCGGCAGCAATTATTTTTTCATCTTGAATTATTGCGGAAGCGGAATCGTGGTAGAATGCTGAAATTCCAAGAATATTCATTTATATCATTTTTATTTATAAATATAATTAATAATACGTATTTATTCAATTTAAAATCCTGTTACGCTCTCGCCTCCGTCTACGTGGATTAATCCGCCCGTCATCCAGTGAGAATCGCGTTTGTAATTATCCAGTATGAAGTTTGCTATGTCTTCGGGTTGTGTGAGTCTTCCCTGTGCATTGCGGTTTAGTGCGTAATCCATTATGAAATCTTTATTCGGTATTTTTTTGAGTGCTGGAGTATCCGTAACTCCTGCCAATATTGCATTTGCTGAGATTCCTTTCTTTCCGAGTTCCATTGCGAGTTGCCTGATATGTGACTCGAGGCAGGCTTTTGCGGCTGATATTGCCCCGTAGAATTCTATTACACGTGAACCGCCCGTAGATGTTAATGCATATATCTTTGCACCGGATTTCATAAAACCGCGTTGAAGAACATCCTGTGACCAATAAACAAGACTGTTTGCCATTACGTCTATGGTCATTTCCAGTTGTTTCTGGTTTATTTGCAATTGCGTTTCATCATCTATGAATTTTTTAAGCGTACCGAAAGCTAGGGAATGAACAAGAACTTTTATAGTGGGATTATTTTTATTTTTAAATATTTCCTTGACTTTATTCAATACATCGCTTCTTTTATTCGGGTCTGCCGCATTAACATTGAAATAATGCGCTTCCACACCGTAAGATTTTATTTCGGAAATTATTTCTTCCACAGCCGGCATTGTCGCTGCTCTATCGAGGTGGACTCCGAGTATATTCACACCGTCTTTTGCCAGTGCAAGAGAAATAGCTCTTCCGAATCCGCTCGAAGCACCGAGTATTAATGCATAGTATGTATCCATATTATTATAGTCTTTCTTTTTTAATGTTGGTTCTTATTTATAAACAGAACAATTCAGGAAATAGTTTAATATTTTACCTGCTTTTTATCGAGACTATAGTCATTATTATTCCGATTATGAATAGGAAAATCAAAACTATCATAAACGCTGCCGAACTCCAGAAGTTAGCAACAATTCCCCAAATAATAAATATCCATAAAATCGAAACAATAAGGAATAAGCTCCAGCTCAGCATCATAGACTGTATCGATGACTTTTTTTTATGAAAGGTCTTGAATAATGTCTGCACGAAGATGAAATAAAAAAGCGATAAACCTAAAACCGAAAGTAGTATATAAATAAAAAGTTTTGTATTTGTTAGTTTATCTTCCTTTAACGGGGCTGTAAGCAGTGAATCTATCTTTTGCGGTTCCTTTTTGTTTGTGTCAATTTGATTAACGATTTTATTCGTGTCTATCTGTAATGTATTTTTTTGAGTCGTGTCGGATGATTTTTTCCCTGATGATGATATAGTCGTATCAATTTTCTTCTTTATCGAATCCTGTGAATAAGAATTGTTAAATGCTGAAAATAATATTATTAATAAAATCGTAAATATTATGCCGAAAGATTTCATGTTAATATTAATTATTGAATAATTTTTTATCGAGATAGGTTGTGTCATAGTTGTTTTCAATAAAATTTTTATCATTCATAATTTGTAGAAACAGTGGAATTGTAGTTTTTACACCTTCGATAATAAATTCTTCGAGAGCTCTGTTCATTCTTCTGATAGCTTCGACTCTGCTTTCAGCGAGAACTATTAATTTGGCTATAAGCGAATCGTAATGACTTGTGATTGTGTACCCCGGATAACAATGTGTATCTACCCTAATTCCAAGTCCATCCGGACAATGGAAGGTTGTTAGTAATCCTGGGCTGGGTCTGAAATTATTTTCGACATCTTCTGCGTTTATTCTGCATTCCATTGCATATCCGATGCATTTTGTCTTTTTAAACGAAAGTTTTCCGCCGTTTGCAATATTTATCTGCTCTTTTACGGAATCGTGATTATTTACAATTTCGCTGACAGTATGTTCGACCTGGATACGCGTATTCATTTCCATAAAATAGAAATTGAAATCCTTATCCATAATAAATTCCACAGTTCCCCCATTAAGATAATTTATGGATTTAGCCACTTTAATAGCAGTTTCGGACATCTGTTTCCTGATTTCATCATTAATGAAAGGAGATGGAGTCTCTTCGATTAATTTTTGTTGTCTTCTCTGTACTGTACAATCGCGTTCGCTAAGTGTAATTATTCTTCCAAACGAATCACCGAGAACAGGCATTTCGATATGACGGGGACTTTCAATAAATTTTTCGATATACATATCATCATTACCAAATGCGGATAAGGCTTCACTTTTTGCAAGTGTAAAAAGCTCCTCGAGTTTCAATTTATCTCTGACTATACGCATACCTTTTCCACCACCACCTGCCGATGCTTTTAACATGATTGGGTAACCTATTTTATCGCATATTTTTACGGCTTCCTCATAATCTTTTACTATTCCGTCACTACCGGGAATAACTGGAATACCAGCCTGTTTCATACGTTCTTTAGCACTTGATTTATTACCCATCATACTTATCATTTCGGCTGTAGGTCCGATAAATATTAGATTTGAGTCTTTACAGATTTCAGCAAATTCAGCATTCTCGGCTAAAAATCCGTATCCGGGATGTATTGCATCCGAATCGGTTATTTCTGCCGCCGCTATTAGTCTTGGTATATTCAGGTAACTATCTTTTGCAGGAGGCGGACCGATGCATACTGCTTCATCCGCAAACTTGTCAGCTTCTGAATAAACTGCTACCGTCTTAATTCCCATCTCTTTACAAGTGCGAATTATCCTAAGGGCTATTTCGCCTCGATTGGCAATTAATATTTTTTTTATCATTATATAAAATAAAGATTAATGTAAGCTATTTCTTTTCAATCAGAAACAGTGGTTGATCGTATTCTACTGCATGTCCGTTCTCGACGAGAATTTTAACTACTTTTCCGGACACTTCGGATTCAATCTCATTCATTAATTTCATTGCTTCGATTATGCAGATTGTGTTACCTGCATTAATTTCAGAACCTACTTTTACATACGTGTCTGCATCAGGAGATGGGGAAGCATAGAATGTTCCTACCATAGGGGAACGAATCTCCACTAAATTTTCAGATTTTTTCGCTTCCTCTTTTTTATCTTCGCTTTTTTGCTCTGTATGGGCTTCCTGTGGGGTACGAGCCGGTAAATTCTGTTCATAGTAATTAGGTAGTTGTACAGTCGGAATATTTTGAGTTATCTTTGGTTTTGGTTTTGATAGTCTTATTTTAGAACCTTCTTCTTCGATTTCAATTTCTGCAAGACTGCTTGAATCAAGCATTTTTATCAACTTCTTTAAGTAATTTAAATCCATTTTCATTATTTTTAAATTTATAAAAGATATTTAAACCGGGTTAATTTCCGGACTAACTCTCCCGCAATATGCGATGCTATTTCATTATTCTCAAATCCTTAAAAGCAAAATTAACAAAAATATCAGCAAATTACTTTGTCAGGATTTTTGAAATTCGATCCCGATATAATATATCGGTATCGAGTATCAAAAATCGTTAATTTTTGACTCTTTCGATATATTCATGGGTTCTAATATCCACTTTTATTACATCACCTTCATTAACAAAAAGTGGTACATTAACAACTGCACCTGTTTCCAAAATAGCTTGTTTCGTTGCGCCTGTAGCTGTATTTCCTTTTACTCCGGGGGGAGCAGATGTAATTAGCAGTTCTACGTGTGGAGGCATTTCCACGGAAATTGGCTTTGAGTCATGAAAAGTTATCTGTACATTTTGACCTGGTTTCAGGAATTCTCCCTGGTCTCCGACAAGATTTTCATTTAAATGAAATTGTTCGTAGGTTTCGTTATCCATAAAATGGAAATCCGTATCAGCTTTATATAAAAATTGATAGTTCTTGTATTCGAGTCTTTCAATTTCGATTTCTTCACCTGAGCGGAAGCGATTTTCAATGTTTCTTCCATTCTTAAGATTCCGCATTTTTACCTGATAAAAAGCCCTTAAATTACCGGGAGTTCTATGCTCAACTGACATAACTGAATGTAATTCACCATTAAACTTAATTATGACACCGGTTTTTAAATCTGATGTTGTTGACATATTAATAAAATTTATAAAAATTAAGCATTTGCAAATATAATTATTTGAGTTGCTAAAATCAATTAAAGATTTATATAAATTTGATTTGATTTTTTTGCACTATTTAAGTATTTTAATGCAAAATCAACAAAAAATTAGTAAAAATATCAAAAATGGAGGTAAAATGCCTATAAAAATCGGAATAAATGGTTTTGGAAGAATCGGAAGATTAGTCTTTAGAAGAATGATTGAAGTTGGTGGTTTTGAAGTCGTAGCGATTAATGACTTAATGGAGACCAACACACTTGCTCATTTGCTTAAATATGATTCGGTTCACGGAAAATTTCAGGGTGAAGTAAAAGCATTGGAAAATGCCGTATCGGTTAACGGAAAAGTTATTAAAATAACAGCAGAAAAAGATCCATCTAAATTAGGATGGGGTGAGATGGGTGTGGATATAGTTATTGAATCTACTGGAGTATTTACGAAGAAAGAAAAACTGCAATTGCATATCGATGCAGGTGCGAAAAAGGTAATTCTTACGGCTCCTCCAAAAGATGACCTTGACGCTATGGTAGTTCTTGGTGTTAATGATTCAGTGTTAAAACCGGAACATAAGATAATTTCTAATGCGTCCTGCACAACTAACTGTTTAGCACCAATGGTGAAGGTTCTGGATGAAGTATTCGGAATCCAGAAGGGTTTTATGACTACAGTTCACGCTTATACAAATGACCAGGTTATGCTTGACCAGCCGCATAAAGATTTGAGAAGAGCAAGAGCAGGAGCAGTTAATATTTTACCTACCACTACAGGTGCCGCAAAAGCAGTAGGAAAAGTGTTACCGAATTTAAAAGGAAAACTGGATGGTTTTTCGTTAAGAGTACCGGTTCCGGATGGATCCCTAACTGACTTTGTATGTATCCTTAATAAAGAAGTTACAAAAGAAGAAATCAATGCGGCAATGAAAAAAGCATCCGAGACAAATTTAAAAGGAATACTTGAGTATTGTGAAGACCCGGTAGTATCGAGCGATATTATTGGGAACGACTATTCTTGTATTTTCGATGCTCTTTCCACTATGGTAAGCGGAAATTTGGTTAAAGTAATCGGATGGTACGATAATGAATGGGGCTATAGCTGCAGAGTTGTCGACTTAATGAAAAAAATGGTATAAAATTTCTATTGGAATAAATAATCTGTCGTTTCCGGAAACAGGAATGACAGATTATTTACTTAATTTCATAAAATCAATTTCCAAAAGTTTCAAACCTATTTTCAATTGGATGAAGAGAAGGAACAATTAGTACATATAGATCCATTCCATAAACCTCGAAATTTAATAATAATATTTTTAGTTTTATTATCTGTTATTCTTGGAATTGTATACCGATTTATCCAGGACGATGCATATATTTCTTTTATCTATTCGCGAAATTTAGTAAGAGGAGATGGGTTAACTTGGTTCGGTAATCATATCGAAGGTTATACTGATTTTCTTTGGGTGATTTGGGTTGCAATCGGTTTTGTTTTAAAAGTAGAACCTGTGTTGTGGACACAAATCAGCGGGATTTCTTTTTTTGCACTTACAGTTTTCTTTACCTGGAAAGCTTCATTTAAAATTTTTAAGTCTATAATACCTGCGTTGCTGGCAAATCTTCTGTTAATTACCAACTACACTATGGCTTGCTATGCAACCGGTGGACTGGAAACGATGATGCAAACTTTCTTTTTAACTTTAATTGTATATCTATATTTAAAAATTATATCGTCGGAAGGGATTGAGATAAAAAGAGTCTTATTCTTTATTTCATTTTTTTCTTCTCTTGCAATATTAACACGAATTGATTCTATAATAATTGTTTTTATATTATATCTTTTTATTCTATACAGGTTGTTTAAAGATAATAAAAAAGTAGAGAATTATTTTTATCTATTTGCACCTGTTATTATAATTGCGGGATTATGGTTTGTGTGGAAACTTTATTATTATGGTAATATATTACCAAATTCTTATTATGTGAAATTAGATAATAAATTTTTGTTTAGTGTAAGCGGAATAAAATTTATTTATAGGTTTTTTCACTGGTATTTTATTTGGCCATTTATACTTTTTGGAATAATTACTCACTTATTTTTAATGAAAAAAATCGATAAAAATCTAATCCCATTTATAATAATATTAATTGTATGGATATTATATATATTATATACAGGTGGGGATTTTATGGAGTTCAGGTTCTTTGTGCCTGTCTTACCAATGTTGTTTATTGTTATTTCCTTCTTAATTTATAATAGTGTATCTAAATTTTCGAAACCTGTAAAAATATTATTCGTAACAATATCATCCTTTATATTAATATTTAGTTCATTTTTACATTCAAAAAATTTTACCGGAATTACCGAAGATAGTTATCTCGATAGCATCGAAGCTTTATCGACTTTTTACGGATATTATCCAGATAACAATTGGGATAGAATTGGAAAAGTTTTAAAATCTGAATTTATGAATAATGATGTAACTTTAGCTGTTGGTCCTGTCGGTGCAATTGTATATTTCAGTGAAATTAATACAATCGATATGTTAGGATTAAATAATAAAGATATTGCCGGAAATTACAAATTAAAGGAAAATATTTCCCGAAGACCGGGACATCGTATTATAGTTAAAATAGATTACCTTATAGCTAAGAAGGTAAATTTTATTATCGGACATCCTTATGTCGCTTCAAAAGGGACATTATCAATTCCGGGGATTGAGGAAAATCTTGTAAAATGGTTTTTCAATGTTTTTGGAGAAACTAAATTTCCTTTTAGTGAAATTACTTTTATAGGAATTCCCTTGGATGAAAAAGAAATATTAATAATGCCATATCTAATAAAGACTTCCGAACTGGATAAACTTATTCAGAAAAAAAAAATATGAAATTAAAACGATTTTTTTTAATAGTTTATAAATAAATGTTTTTTTTTAAATAAAATAATGCTATTTTTAAGAAGTTTTAATTAACTAATTATTAAAAAAGCTATGAGGAAAAAAGTATTTATTAATATTATTATTTTATTTGCATTAGTCTCTTTTTCCTGCACAGGAATTAAAGATGCTATTGTAAATGTTCAAAGACTGCAATTTAAACTTGGTAGTATTTCTAATATGAAGATTGCCGGATTGAGCGTTGGCAATAAAGCCAGTATAAAAGATTTTAATTTACTCGATGGTGCTACTCTTTTATCAGCTTTTACAAACGGGAAATTAAATACATCTTTTACCCTGAATTTACTTGCGAAAAATCCAAATGATGGAACAGGCGGAACTGCAAATACTTCAGCAGTAATTAAATCTCTTGCCTGGAGATTATTTATAGATGATTCGGAATTAATAAACGGTAATATTGCAAATGGTATTGAAGTACCGGGGGTTGGAAAAGAAACAACAATTCCTATTGAAATGGCATTTGATTTATTGAGTTTTTTCAAAAATGATAACTACGAAAAGTTAATTAATTTAGGTTTAGCTTTAGGGGGAAAAAACGGTTCAAGTGCAAGGGTAAAGCTGGGTGTAGTACCAACTGTGGATACATTCCTTGGACCTATTACATACCCGGGAGAGATTACAGTGATAGATAAAGAATTCAAGTCGAAATAAGATTTGCAGAATAAAATACGACTTGATAAATGAAAAATTTAAATATATTTTTGAATCCTAAGCGGGAATAGCTCAGTTGGTAGAGCGCAACCTTGCCAAGGTTGATGTCGCGAGTTCGAGTCTCGTTTCCCGCTCTCTTCATTTTATATAGTCGTACTTCGACACGTCAGACTTTATGGCGTCGTACCCAAGTGGCTTAAGGGAGCAGTCTGCAAAACTGTTATGCATCGGTTCGAATCCGATCGACGCCTCAAGAAATAGTTACTCGATAAGTTGGGTAACTATTTTTATTTTAAACTAAAATTCATGTATTACGTATACGTATTAAAAAGTATAAAAGATAGCAAGTTGTATATCGGGCAAACCAGTGATATCCAAAAAAGACTTTCCGAGCATAATTTAGGTTTATGCAAATCAACAAAATCAAGGATCCCGTTTGAACTTGTTTACAAAGAAGCATATAAAACTAGAGGTGAAGCAATGAATCGGGAAAGGGAATTGAAGTCAGGTAAAGGAAGAGACTATATAAACAAGATATTAAATAAATAATTTATTGGCTTAATGGAGTCCGCCGCGGCGGACAAAACTGTTATGCATCGGTTCGAATCCGATCGACGCCTCAAGAAATAGTTACTCGAGAAGTTGAGTAACTATTTTTATTTTAAACTAAAATTTATGTATTACGTATACGTATTAAAAAGTATAAAAGATAGCAAGTTGTATATCGGGCAAACCAGTGATATCCAAAAAAGACTTTCCGAGCATAATTTAGGTTTATGCAAA
>JBAZEQ010000046.1:0-12380 GCA_041653855.1 Ignavibacteria bacterium
CCGATTCCACATACATATTACCCGATTTAATCCCATACCGAAAAGTTGACAAATGGGGATTTTGCGATATGGAGAAAAAAATATTAATTCCTCCAAAATACTCCGAGGTAAGATTTTTCAAAGAAGGCAGAGCTGCAGTAAGAATTGGAGATGTTTGGGGATTTATTAATTCAAAAGGTGAAGAAGTTGTACCTATAATTTATAAAACACATAGTTACGGGTCGTGTTATGCTCCTTTTATAGAATGTTATGTCAAAGATTTCTACGAAGGATTAGCATCTGTAAAAAAAGGAAATAAATATGGTTATATAGATACAATGGGAAATATTGTACTTCCATTTATTTATGCCTCTTCAAGCAGTTTTCAAAATGGACGAGCAGTTATTTCTTTGTTTAATGATTTCAGCGAAGTCAGAAAAATTGGAATGATAGATAAAAATGGAAATGTAATCATACCTATTATTTACGACAATTTATATAATAACTTTGATTTTGTTGAAGGGATAGCTAAAGTCAGAAAAAATAATAAATATGGCTTTGTGGACACTGCAGGTAAAGAAATTGTCCCGGCTATATATGATGATGTTAGCGAATTTGATAATGAAGTAGCTTTAGCAAAAATGAAT
The DNA here is from genome assembly GCA_041653855.1 of Ignavibacteria bacterium. Taxonomy (GTDB): domain Bacteria; phylum Bacteroidota; class Ignavibacteria; order Tepidaquicellales; family Tepidaquicellaceae; genus FEN-1279. Next base: position 627 of record JBAZEQ010000046.1, read on the forward strand.
GGAAAATGGGGTGTAATTGACAAAATTAATAATATAGTTCTTCCATGCGAATATGATGAAATTTTAATATTCAATGAAAATGGAATTATAAAAGCAAGAAATCAAAATGTGTGGAAAGAATTTCATGATAAAATTAAAGTTCGAATAAAAGATAAAAATCTTAAAGAATGTGATTATCATATGAATCCATTTAAGAGCGATGGTAAATGGGGGTTTAAGAATTTTGAAGGTAATGAAATCATAAAACCAAAATATGAAAATGTTTCATTTTTCTTTAATGGACTGGCAAGAGTTAAATTGAATAACATGTACGGCTTTATTGATCAAAGCGGAAAAATAGTTATCCCGATAATTTATGAAAAAGCAACTTTTTTCCCTGGAGATTATGCATGGGTAAAGCTAAACAATAAAAATGGTTTTATAGATAGAAATGGAAAAGCTTTAACGTCTTTTATATATGATTATACAATCTGGGGAAATAATGGAGGTTGCGGAATTATTTTTGTTGTAGATACATCTTATGAAAGACCGTCTGATTTAGATGATTTACCCTGCGGAAATATTTCAAAATCGCATTATAGTGATTTTTTTAATGAAGGATATTCTAAAATTAATCGTGATGGTAAATATGGTTTTATAAATACTAAAGGAAAAGAAGTAATTCCTCCGAAATATAATTATGTAAGCAATTTCCATCACGGTTTAGCTAAAGTAAAATATTATAAGAGTGAATATCATTCTGAATACGGCTACATCGACATAAACGGTACCGAATACTGGGAAGACGAATGAATTCTAATATGATGTTTTTCTCCGTGTTTCTCTGTGACTTCTCCGTGTTTCACTGTGAAATGATTTAAATATTTATTTTCAATAATTTGTAATTTAGTATTTAGATATTGTTTAGTATTTAGATATTGGTATTTAGTATTTTTTAAATCTTAACCTTACTTTGTGTTCTATCATTTCTTATCATTTCGAAATTAATTATCTTGATGCTTTAATACCTTATTTATTACAAAAATTTTTAATGCCTTTAGATTTATCTGTATTAAATCCTGAACAGAAATTAGCTGTTGAGGAAATTGATGGTCCCTGTATGATTATAGCAGGAGCGGGAAGCGGAAAAACCCGTGTGCTTACATATAAAGTTGCACACCTTATCGAATCGGGAGTAAATCCTTATAGCATTCTTGCGTTAACTTTTACCAATAAAGCCGCCAATGAAATGAAAGAAAGAGTAACGGCATTATTGAATAGTAATACTGATAAAATCTGGATGGGTACTTTTCATTCCATCTTTGCTAGGATATTAAGAATGGAAGCGGATAAAATAGGTTTCACGAGGAATTTTACGATTTATGATACGGATGAATCTTTAAATGTAATTAAACAGGTGATGTCCGAAAGTGGGATTTCAACGGAAAAAACAAATCCAAAAGGTGTACAGTCAACAATAAGTTTTCTTAAAAATAAAATAATATCGCCTGATGATTTTTCTCAAACAGCAAATTCTTTTTATGAAAAAATTATTGAAAAGGTATATCCCGAATACCTGCGGATATTATTTAAAAGTAATTCTATGGATTTCGATGATTTACTGATGAAGCCGATTGAATTATTTGAAAGAAATCCCGATACACTCGAAAAATATCGTGAACGCTTCAAATTCGTTTTAATCGATGAATATCAGGATACAAACAGGGCTCAGTATCTTATAGTTAAAATGCTTGCTGAGAAATATAAAAACATCTCTGTCGTGGGTGATGATGCACAATCAATTTATAAATGGAGAGGGGCTGAAATACAAAACATTTTTGATTTCGAATCTGATTTTTCGGATTGTAAAATAATAAAACTCGAAAAAAACTATCGCTCCACCCAAAACATTCTTGCTTTTGCAGGTTGTGTTATTAAAAAGAATAGAAAACAAATAGAAAAAAATCTTTATACGGATAATAAAGATGGTGAGGAAATTCATATATTAGAAACTATGACAGATAAGGATGAAGCCGGTAGAATATCGAAATATATATCTCAGGAAATCCATAAAAGAAAATTAAAATTTAGTGATTTTGCTATATTATACAGAACGAATGCTCAATCCAGGGTGCTTGAAGAATCGCTCAGGCAAAATGGAATACCGTATATAATCGTTGGGGGAATCAGGTTTTACCAGAGAAAAGAAATAAAAGATATCCTTTGCCATTTGAAAATAATCGTGAATCCGAAAGATGATGAAGCATTGCAGAGAGTGTTGAATGTAAAACCCGGTATCGGTAAAACTACAATAGAAAAATTGCGTGATTTGGCATCTGAAAAAAATATTCAGATTTATGATGCTATAAAATTAGTAAATGAAGAAGGTGTCTTCAGCAGCAGAACCAAAAATCTATTGCTTAATATTCTTAACTTCATTAATAAATACTCTCTATTAAAAGACGATATATCTCTTTCGGAAGTTGTAAGGGGAATCATCGATGAAATGGGAATTTTAAAAGAATTGCGTCTGGAGAATTCCGTTGAATCCGAAGAACGAATAAATAATATCAGTGAATTAATTTCTGCTGTAGCCGAATTTGAAAATGATTCCGAAGATTCGTCTTTGGAAAATTTTCTGCAACAGGTTTCCCTTGTTGCCGATATAGATGAAGTTGATAATAAGAAAAACGCAGTTACACTTATGACAATACACTCTGCTAAAGGTCTTGAGTTTCCTGTGGTTTTCATAACAGGACTTGAAGAAGGTCTCTTCCCAGTTAGCGGGGCATTAAACGCTGAAGAAGATATGGAAGAAGAAAGAAGACTTTTTTATGTTGCTATTACTCGGGCTAAAGAAAAACTATTTATTTCTTTTGCAAATCAGAGGTATAGATTTGGAATTCAATCATATCAAATGAAATCGAGATTTCTAAAAGAAATTGAGACTGAAGTGGATGAAAAAAATCTTGTTTTTTATGAGAAGTTGAGAATTAATAAAGGCAGGACTCATTTTAATTCAGATGAAGAAAAAAGACCCAAAAAGATTTCTCTGAACTACGATTATTTTGAAAACAAAAAAAGTAAATCTGATTTTCCGGAAGATGATAAATTCCCTGATGTAAAAAAGGGCGTGAATATTTATCACGACCATTTTGGAAAAGGTACTGTCATTTCCGTTTCCGGTAAAGGTTTAGATAAAAAAGCTGATATTTATTTTGATGAAATTGGATTGAAAAAAATTATTCTGAAGTATGCTAAAATGAGAGTAGAATGTGAATAGTAATTTTAATATTTTGCATAATTCATTTTCATAATATAATATAATAAAATAATTTGGAAGTATTTAAAGAAATTTTTAGCCATTTGTATGATGTAGAATACGTGATTAAAATTGCCTGTGATTACGGTATTGCTTATACAATTCTGACAATCTTTGTTTTTGCTGAAACAGGTATGCTGGTTGGATTCTTCCTGCCGGGTGATTCTTTGCTGGTAACAGCAGGTATATTTGCTTCACGGGGGGATTTGGATATTATTGTTCTAATTTCTCTTCTTGTGCCTGCCACTTTGCTTGGTGATTCGCTTGGCTACTTAATCGGTAAAAAAATCGGACCTAAGTTATTTACTAAAGAACAGTCGTTTTTTTTCCGAAAAGACTATTTAATTAAGACTAAAAATTTTTACGATAAATACGGAGGAATGACTATAACAGTAGCTCGTTTTATGCCCATCATCAGGACATTTGCCGCAACTGTAGCCGGTGTCGCACAAATGAAATATACAAAATTCCTATTATTTGATATATTTGGAGGTGTAGCTTGGGTTTTAAGCATGACTTTAATCGGTTATTTTCTCGGTCAGCTATTCCCGGGTGTTGTAAAAAGATTAGAACTCGTAATTATTATTGTAGTCTTCGTATCTTTATTGCCTGCAATAATAAAATTTATTTTGCATAAGTTAAAGAAAAAATCGGTCTAAGGAATAAATATATATCTTAAAAGGATGTTGATTAAGATACTGATTATTACAGCGATAGCTATGATAATTAAGTAGTTTATCAGAACTCTTTTTCTGTTTCTGGAAAAAGTATACAAAAACATTGAACCGTACCATTTGCAGGATCTACAATGGTATTTTTTGAACCGGATAAGCGTTAAAAATTTTTTTTCATATTTATTATTTGTCTTTGCTCTTTCCAGTGTCATTTCTTGTTTACAATTTGGACAGGTTCCAAATAGTGTATTTCTATGAATTATTAATTTGAAATCCATTTATAAGAATAATGATATGTAATATTTATATTACATTTTTTAAAGTTAAATTTAATCTATATGTTATCTGAATAAAATGATAAAAGATTTCCTTTATGTTTTAAATTATAATGGCAAGTTTATCGATAATTAGCAGATGTTTGTTTTTAGTATTTTAAAAAACCTTTAAATTGTGTAACTTTACTCTTTATATCACACAGAGAGTTGCTCGAGTGGTTTAAGAGGCACGCCTGGAAAGCGTGTATACGTGAAAGCGTATCGAGGGTTCGAATCCCTCACTCTCTGCAAGATTAAGCTTCCTACAGGAGGCTTTTTTTATTTGAGGTATCGTGTTTTTCCTGCCGCTGTTGGTGTTAAAGTCCGCTTTTGCTGACGACAACAACATCACTTACTAATTTTCGCATACATTTTGTAAATAAATAATTTAGCTTATATTTACACTTAATATTTGATAAATTTTAACTAATTTTAAAAACTTTAAAAACTATTTTACTAAAAAAGATGACTGTACTTGTTACTGGTGGAGCGGGATATATTGGGTCTCATACTGTAAGAAAATTATTGGAAATCGGTTTTGATGTAGTAGTTCTCGATAATTTATCTCGTGGTCATTTCGAAGCTGTTCCGAAAAATATTCATTTCGAAAATGTAGATTTATTGAACGAACAGGATTTAGTCAATGCTATTAAAAAATATCCTATCGATGCCGTTATTCATTTTGCAGCGTTTGCTTATGTGGGTGAATCCGTAGAAAATCCCGGTCTGTATTATAAAAATAATGTTGTTGGCAGTTTTAATCTGATTAAAGTTATTAATGATTTGGGTATTAAGAAATTTGTTTTTTCTTCTACCTGTTCGATTTACGGGAATCCGGAGAATATTCCCATTTCGGAAAAAGAACCTGCTAACCCGATAAATCCTTATGCGCGGACAAAATTTATGATTGAAAATATTTTAAGTGATTATGATTCATCTTATGGATTAAAATATGTCGCACTGAGATATTTTAATGCAGCGGGAGATTCAGATGATGGAGCAATTGGAGAAAGCCACAACCCCGAACCGCATTTGATTCCGCTTGTGCTGTACACTGCTCTTGAAAAAAGAGATAGCATTAAAATTTATGGAGATGATTACCCGACAAAAGACGGAACTTGCATTCGCGACTATATACACGTAAATGATTTGGCAGACGCACATATTAAAGCCCTAAATTATCTAAATAAAAATGAATCCACGGTAATTAATCTGGGAACGGGAAACGGTTACTCCGTTAAGGAAATTGTTGATGTGGCAAGAAAAATTACAGGTAAAAAAATTAAATCCGAAATTGTTGAAAGACGTGCAGGTGACCCCGCTATACTAATTGCGGATAATAAAAAAGCTAAAGAAATTCTTGGCTGGATACCGGAATATAATCTCGAAAGAATTTTAATGACTGCTTGGAACTGGCATAAAAATCAAAAGTATTAAATTTTTAAATCCGCCGTGGCGGAAAAATAAATATTGTATTATGAAGGGAATAATTCTTGCAGGTGGTGCGGGTTCAAGGCTTTACCCGATTTCGAAAATATACAGCAAGCAACTCACACTGATTTATGATAAACCGTTAATTTATTATCCGCTCTCGATTTTAATGCTTAGCGGGATAAAAGAAATTTTAATCATTTCAAACGACGAGACAATACCGCATTACAAAAAATTATTCGGCGATGGTTCTCATATCGGTTTATCTATAGATTATGTTGTACAAAAAGCTCCTAATGGAATTGCAGAGTCATTTATACTCGGCGATAAATTTATAGGAAAAGATAGTGTCTCATTAATACTTGGAGATAATATCTTTTATGGTAAACTGGATTTTATTTACAATGCCATAAAAAATAACGACGGTGCTACTGTGTTTGGTTACAGGGTTACTGACCCTGAAAGATACGGTATTGTCGAATTCGATGAAAACGGTAAAGCAATATCACTCGAAGAAAAACCGAAGAATCCAAAATCTAATTATGCTGTTCCGGGATTTTATGTGTATGATAATGAAGTCGTGAATATTTCTAAAAACTTGAAACCATCTGCAAGAGGTGAACTTGAAATTACAGATGTAAACATCGAGTACCTTAAAAGAAAAAGATTGAATGTAGAAAAAATCGGCAGGGGAGTTGCCTGGCTCGATACCGGTACTCCTGAATCTCTTTTGCAGGCTTCCCATTTCTTTGGAGTAATCGAAGATAGACAGGGACTAAAAGTAGCCTGTATAGAAGAGATTGCCTACAACATGGGATTTATAGATAAATCGCAATTTGAAAAAGTAATTTCTGATATGCCGAAATCTTTGTATAGAAATTATTTGGAAAAAGTTTTAAAGGATGATTAAAAAATGAAAATAAGTAAAACGGATTTAGAAGGTGTATTGATTATCGAACCCGATGTTTTTCCCGATGACAGGGGATTCTTCTTCGAGTCATTTAGTAAAATGAAATATGAAAAAGAAGGTTTCAATTTTAATTTTGTTCAGGATAATATTTCTAAATCAACGAAAGGAACAATCCGCGGACTTCACTATCAGGTTGGTGAATTCGCTCAAGGGAAACTTTGTCAGGTAGTGCTTGGAAAAGTTTATGATTGTGCAATTGATATTCGCTTCGGCTCTCCAACTTTTGGCAGGTATGTAGGTGTGGAATTGTCCGGTGAAAATCATTTACAATTCTGGCTCCCGCCGGGATTTGCACACGGGTTTTCTGTGCTTTCCGATGAAGCAATTTTTATGTATAAATGCACAAACTATTATAGCAAAAAAGATGAACGCTCGATAATTTTCAACGATGCTGATTTAGGAATTGATTGGAAAGTGGAAGTTCCTGTCATTTCCGAAAAAGATTTACTTGCGAAAAAATTTAAAGAAATAGAAAAAGATTTTTTTTCTATTGGGAAATGATTTAGAATAAAATTGAATCCCGAAGGGATGAAATTATTATAGAAAATTGAATCGCATATAATAATCTAACCCCGAAGGGGTGATATCTAAAAAAAACGTTCTTAAATGTAGCCCACGGTTTTAACCGTGAATAGGTGTGGAAATAAATAATATAGCTCCGTAGGTCGAAGACTCGCCTAGGTGAGAGCGAACTGTTTGTAGCAAATTAAATGTAAAAATATTTAGCCCCATAGGGGCGACCTGTTCAAAAATACGTTCTTAAGTTCAGCCCACGGTTTTAACCGTGGGAAAAAATTGTAAAAAAATATAAAACCGATTCATCGGTTTGAAAAATAAGGAGTTAATATGGATGTATCCATCATCGGTACCGGGTACGTCGGACTTGTTTCAGGCACTTGCTTTGCTGAAATGGGAAATAATGTTATCTGCGTTGATAATAGTCCCGAAAAACTTCGTAAATTAAAAAACGCCGAAGTGACAATTTACGAACCCGGACTGGAAATTTTATTTTTCCGAAATATCGATAAAAAGAGATTAAGCTTTACCGGTGATTTAAAAGATGCCGTATTAAAATCCGAAGTGATTTTCCTATGCCTTCCCACTCCGCAGGGTGAAGACGGCTCTGCTGATTTGCAATATGTATTAAAAGTTGCCGGTGATATCGGAAAAATTTTAAAAGAAAGTAATTGCAAAGACCATAAAATAATAGTTAACAAAAGTACCGTTCCCGTTGGTACTGCACAGCTTGTAGAAAATGAAATTAAAAAACACGGAGTAAATAATTTTGATATAGTATCCAATCCCGAATTTTTGCGTGAAGGCTTTGCGGTAGATGATTTTATGAAACCCGATAGAATAGTGGTCGGTTCCGAAAGTAAATCCGCTCTTGAAAAAATGCGTGAACTCTATGAACCCTTTGTCAGGCAGGGGAATCCGATTGTCGAAATGAATACTGCAAGTTCCGAAGTTACGAAGTACGCCGCGAATTCGTATCTTGCTATGAGAATAACTTATATGAATGAACTCGCAAATTTCTGCGAAGCAGTAGGTGCGGATATTGATTTGGTTAGAAAAGGAATGGGAACCGATACAAGGATTGGTAAAAGATTTTTGTTTGCGGGAATTGGTTACGGTGGCTCGTGTTTTCCAAAAGATGTAAATGCATTAATCAAAACATCCGCCGATAAAGGCTCTCCAATCAATCTGCTCACCGTTGTAGATAAAATGAATAAAGCACAAAAGAAAGTTTTATTCGATAAAGTTTTAAAACACTTCGATAATAATATAAAAGGCAAACACTTTGCAGTGTGGGGACTTGCATTCAAACCAAATACAGACGATATGCGGGAAGCCCCGTCAGTAGTGATTATCAAAGAATTGCTGAAAGCTGGTGCAACCGTCTCCGCATACGATCCCGCGGCAATCGAGACATCAAAATTCTATCTTAAGGAATCAATCACCTATGCAAAAGATGAATACGATGCACTGAAAAATGCAGATGCACTTTTAATATTCACTGAATGGAATGAATTCCGCAATCCCGACTTCGATAAAATTTCTTCCACACTAAAAAATAAATTAATCTTCGACGGAAGAAACATTTTCACAACAGACAAAATGAAGGAACTGGGATTTACATACTACAGCATCGGAAGAAAAGTAGTTCGTTAGAGCAGAATTCAGAATTCAGAAGTTAGTAGCTAGAATTTAGAAGTTAGAATATAAAATTTAAATTCCCGAAGAAAGAATACAGAAGTAAGAATATAGAAAGAAAAAAACGATTGTCATTCCCGCGAAAGCGGGAATCCAGAAAATGTTTGTATATTTTCTAAATTCAAAATATTTGTCATACCTGCATGCTTTTGGCATGTATCGCTTTTAAAATAAAAGGTTTTATCCGCTGTTGGTGTTTAGTGAAGCGACACCAACAGCACATTGATATTTGTTATTGGTGACGTCCGCTAAAGCGGACTAAACCCCATCAACAGCAAATTTGTAAATATAGTTTTATTTATCTTTACCACGCTGGAGCGTTGTAACGAGGAGAAAAGTTTTATTTTTCATTACTACACTGAAGCATTGTAACAAAGAGAAATATTGAATTTGTTCTTTTTAAGTAGCCACGAGCTTAAGCTCGTGGAAATGAATCCCACGTTCTTGGACTTTAGTCCATAATATATATTTGGGGCTAAAGCCCGGTTCAGTGTGTCTCTCAATCCACGACTTGCCCCGATAAATCGGGATGTATAGATCACAAAAGTCGTGGCTATATAAGACAATCAAAAAACTATCTGCGATAATCCGTTCCCATCTGCTCTTATCAGTGTTCAAAGCTCTTGCTCTTAAAATGTTCTTCTACTAACTACCAACTACTATCTACTAACTACTTTCTTAAAATACTCCAGCGTAATCTTCAATCCTTCTGCTCTCGATACTTTCGGCATCCATCCGAGAATCTGTTTCGCTTTTGTAATATCCGGTTGTCTTTGTTTCGGGTCGTCTTCGGGTAATTCTTTATAAATTATTTTTTGATTTGTACCTGTTAGTTTTATTATTTCTTCGGCGAATTCAAGAATTGTAATTTCATCGGGATTGCCGATGTTAACCGGCATAGTGTAATCGCTCATCAGTAATCTAAAAATTCCTTCTATCTCATCATCTACATAGCAGAAAGAACGAGTTTGGCTTCCATCTCCGAAAACCGTAATGTCTTCTCCACGCAATGCCTGTCCGATAAAAGCAGGTAAGGCTCTTCCGTCATTCAGTCTCATTCGTGGACCGTATGTATTGAATATCCTTGCTATGCGAGTATCGAGTCCGTGGTATGTATGATAAGCCATTGTAATCGCTTCCATAAATCTTTTTGCTTCATCGTATACTCCGCGTGGACCAATCGGATTTACGTTTCCCCAGTATTCTTCATTTTGTGGATGAACTGCAGGGTCGCCGTAAATTTCGGACGTAGATGCAATCAGAAATCTGGATTTCTTTTCCTTTGCCAATCCAAGCAGGTTATGCGTACCGAGCGAGCCGACCTTTAAAGTCTGAATCGGAATCTTTAAATAATCAATCGGGCTTGCAGGTGAGGCGAAGTGTAAAATGTAATCAAGCTTTCCCGGCACGTGTACGAATTTCGTTACATCGTGGAAATAAAATTCAAAGTTTTTATTCGGAAAAAGATGCTCGATGTTTTTCATCGAACCGGTGCTTAAGTTATCCATACCGATTACATAAAAACCTTCTTTAATAAATCTGTCACAAAGATGTGAACCGAGAAATCCCGCGGCTCCTGTGATTAAAACTCGCTTTTGTTCTTTTTCCACGTTTTGATTATTTAGTTAAGTTAATTTAATTATAAATATGAAAACATTTTATTCAATAATTTTTCTGCATTTTGCCACAGATTCACAGATAAATATTGCAGTCTAATAAAGCAGACTGCAATGGGAAATTCCCTTGTTTTTTAATTTTAATCTTAATATAATTGCTAATAACAACTAAATTAAAAAATAATATGCCGGTTTTCGAATATAAATGTAAAGACTGCGAATCGAAGTACGAGATTTTCCATAAATCGAGCGAGAAACAGGAAGATATTTTCTGCCCGAACTGCCGCTCGACAAAGCACATAAAATTAATCTCATCATTTAGTGCGAACGTTTCCGATAGCTCTGACTTTGGAGGTTGCTCCAATGGCTCTTGCGGAATGCCGTCTTACGGTGGCGGATGTGCTAATGGTATGTGTGGTTTGAATTAATATATAATTGCAGTTCACTTTAGTGAACTGAGTATTATTTAAAAAATATTATGGCTTTAGCCTCATAATTTTTCATTGAGGTTAAAGCCATTTTAATTTGTTCTCTTTTATCAGTCTGATGAAGCAGACCGCAGTAAATTCAATTGTTTTTACTGACCGTTTTTACATTTTCTTTCGGCTTCAAACACAGCCATAGCTGTCAGGTTCACGATGTCATCTACATAACTTTCGGGTCCTAATAAGTAAACTGGTTTTTTAATTCCAAGAAGTATAGGACCAATTGCAACTGCACCTCCAATTGAACCGAGAAGTTTATAAGCAATGTTTGCTGAAGTTAGGTCAGGACAAATAAGTGTATTCGCTCTTTCCTTCAGGTCACTGAATGGATAGAAGTCGGAGATTGCATCCGTATTCATTGCAATATCTGCCGTCATTTCACCTTCTATGATTATATCAGGTCTCTTTACTTTTACAATGTTTGTAGCTTTGGCGACTTTATTTGCAAAAGGATGATTTGTGCTTCCGAAATTACTGAATGAAAGCATCGCAATTTTCGGAGTAAATCCAAGACGTGTAACAGCATTTGCAGCAAGGATAGCCGTTTCCGAGAGGTCTTCGGCAGTTGGGTCTATATTTACAGTTGCATCTGCAATGAAAATAGTTCTATTTTTAAAAACTAACATATATAACCCTGCAATTTTTTCTACTCCATCTTCTTTTCCGATAATTTGGAGTGCCGGTCTAATTGTATCCGGGTAATTTCGCGTTAAACCTGAAATCAATCCGTCTGCATCTCCAAGCCTCAC
>JBAZEQ010000047.1:0-12312 GCA_041653855.1 Ignavibacteria bacterium
GCATTGATTTCATTTTGAGTTGCGCATGGGAATGCACACTGAGCTTTATGATTCCACAAAGGATTGAAATCAGCTTTCGGGTCTATCGGAGTATATACTGCTGTTTTAAATTTGTTTGTGTATTCAGAGACTCTGCCTCTTTTTATGTTTTTAAGTTCCATTAAGAATGCAAGTTTTTCTTTATTGATGCCTGCTTCATCATAAATGTAACCGTTTGAATCAGAACAGGTTACAGGTTTTCCGCCTAATTGGATTAATTTTTCAATTGCATATTGAGCAACGTTACCGCTTCCCGATACCAAGCATACTTTTCCTTTAAAATCTTCTTTTCTTGTTTGAAGCATATTCAATCCAAAGTATACCGTACCGTAGCCTGTTGCTTCGGGTCTTATTAATGAGCCACCCCAGTTCAAACCTTTACCGGTAAGAACACCAACGAACTCATTACGGAGTTTTTTGTATTGACCGAATAAGAAACCGATTTCTCTTCCGCCCACACCGATATCACCGGCAGGAACGTCTGTATCTGCACCAATGTGTCTGAAAAGTTCGCTCATAAACGATTGGCAGAATTTCATTACTTCGTTATCACTTTTGCCTTTTGGGTCGAAATCCGAACCGCCTTTTCCACCGCCCATTGGCAATGTAGTTAAGCTATTTTTGAATACCTGTTCGAATGCTAAGAATTTCAAAATTCCGAGGTTTACTGATGGGTGGAATCTTAAACCACCTTTATAAGGTCCGATTGCAGAATTCATTTCAATTCTGAAACCACGGTTTACGTGAACATTACCCTGGTCGTCCAACCATGGTACTCTGAAAATCAATAATCTTTCAGGTTCGATAATTCTTTCAACGATTTTTTGTGAGCGGTACTCGGGATGTTTTTCCATAACGAGCGATAATGATTCAACGACCTCTGTAACAGCTTGCAAAAATTCCGGTTGTGCCGGGTCTTTGTGCTTAATAATGTCAATAATCTCTTTTACGAATGTAGACGACATAGCTAACTTCCTTTCTTTGAATTTGTTTTATTTAATAAATGTATATTTAGGGTAGAAAATTTCATTAAATATTTTAGAAGACTATATTGAAAATGCATATAATTGATATACTCTGTCTGCAAACATATTAAGAATAAAATATCAAAACAATACTAATTTTAATCATTTTAAAGAAAAATAAACTTTAAATGAAAATATAAGTATCAAGATTATGGTTGTCTTAATTCATATTTACTTTAACAAATAAATGAGTATAGATAGCAATAATTGAGTATTGCAAATTCGAAAAAGAATATTTAAGTTTCAATTTCGGGGATATATTATTGAACATTGAATTTGAAAAGTTTTCTCGGTATATGAATGCTGATTATTTGTCTTTATAAAATTTTTAAAAAATCAGGAAGTATTAGGTTTTTTAATTATTATTAAAAAGGAAAAAATCAAATTATGAAAAAGTTATTGACGGTTTTTTTTATTATTCATTGTTTTTATCATATCGGGATTTCCCAATGGTTCTGGCAGAATCCAAAACCACAGGGAAATCATCTATATTCAGTATCTTTTGCTAACTCCCAGACAGGTTGGGCTGTTGGATTATGCGGAATGATAATAAAATCAATTGACGGAGGTGTGAATTGGGCAACTCAAATGACTCCCGTATGGAGTAAATTGAATTCTGTTTATTTTTCAGATGCTCAAACGGGTTGGGCTGTTGGCTATTACGGCTCGATTTTAAGCACTACAAATGGTGGAATCAATAAAATTTCAAAAATATCTTCAACAGTTCCGAAAAATTTTCACTTAAATCAAAATTATCCAAATCCATTTAATCCTTTGACAAATATCAAATATCCCACTACGGCGGGTCTTCTACACTCTTGCCTTCGGGAATTTATTTCTATATACTTTCAACAGAAAACTTTACAGAAACAAAAAAGATGATTTTATTGAAATAAACATTTTCTTAGTGCACTTAGTGTCCTAAGTGGTGAGAAACTCTTTATTGTCTTGCACTTAAAATCCATTTTTGTAACCTTGCTTAAGTAATTTCCGTAGAAAAATTTAAATTAATTATTGTAGGTTACGAAGCTGGGGTTTCGTAACCAGAAGAAATGTTTTTAATAAGATTATAAAAATTTAATTTACTAATTATGCCAAATAATTTACTTTTTATTTTAGGTGCTGGAGCATCTGCAGAAGCAGGTATTCCAACTATGAATCAATTTTTGGATAAAACTGATGAAATTATACAAAAACAATCTTTAAAAGGTGTTACAGATGAAGTATTAAAGGAAAGTCTTGAAAAAGTAATTGAAATAAAAGAATATTTAGGGAAAATATATCATAAATCAACAATTAATTTAGATAATATTGAACATTTATATGGTTGTTTAGAAATGGGAAAAATTTTAGGTGGGATTGGAAATTTAAGTAAAAAAGATATTCAGAACTATATTGGATATTTGGATAACGTAGTAATAAAAACAATTGAAGAATCAATGATATTGGGAACGGATATTTATCACCCTCAAGCACCGATTCCTTATTTTAATTTTATATCAGTCTTAAAAAATATTTATGAAAAAAAAATAACAACTAATATTACAATAATAGATTTTAATTATGATATTGCTTTCGAAATTGCACATAATATTTTTGCTGAAAAAAATGCACCAGTAAGAAATTATGATTATTGTTTAAATGGTAAAAATTTGGATTTTGATACAATTAAATTGTTAAAAATTCACGGTTCATTAAATTGGGGAATTAAAAGAGATAATAGTATTTTTATTTACGGAATAAAAGATTACAGGACACATTATTCGACCTTAATTAGACATAATGAATTAAACGAAAATACCATCCCAATAGCATCTGATATGAAAATCAATAATGCTATAGAATCTATAGAAAGAATTGCAATAATACCACCATCTTTTAATAAAAATTTTAAATTTACTCAATTGCAAAATGTTTGGAAAGAAGCAGCTAAACAACTTTCAATAGCTGACAAAATATATATAAGCGGCTTTAGTCTTAACAATGCAGATAATTTTTTCAGATATTTATTTTCAATAGGTACGATTAATAATAATAATCTTAAAAAAATAGTTGTGTACAATTATAATTTAGATGATGATACAAATAATGAAATGAAAAAGAGATTTGATGATTTAATTGGTGGTGGTTTTAAAAATAGATTTCTGTATAAAAATAATAAATTTTCTGATATGATAAATGAATTAGAAGATGGGGTAACAAATCATGAACCTAAAATTACATTTATTCATTAAAAATTATAAAACCAAACACCTTACTCTTTTTTTGTCCTTTTTCTTTAAATCTGTAGTGTTGCTTTTTTTTCTCTTGCACTTAAAGTCCATTTTTGTAACCTTGCATAAGTTATTTCCGTATTTTTTACTGGATTCCTGCTTTCGCAGGAATGACAATTATAAAATTTAAATTTTTATTTTATGAAAAAGTTATCAATTCTTATTTTCTTATTTTGTTTAACCACTTCTGCATATTCGCAGAACTTAACACGAAAGGCTTTTCTTGGTTTGAAGTTAATCGAAATTAACGATTCGATAAAAACCGTATTAAACCTTCAAAACAAGAACGGGCTTGTGATTACGGCTGTAACTCCTAATTCGACAGGCGAAAAAGCAGGTCTGAAGGTGAATGATATTTTGTGTTCTGTTAATAAAGCGAAATTTTATAAAGTTAAGGACTACAAAGAAGCAGTAAAAAACATAAGAGAAAAAGATATTATTAATTTCGGAATTATAAGAGATGTTTCGTTGCTTGAACTTACTGTGGAAGCAATACCATTGCCTTATGAGACTTCGGATAAATATGATGTGATTTACGACGAAGTAAAATTTAAAGACGGATACCTAAGAATTATAGTTAATAAACCTAAAGTTAAACAGGAAAAATTTAAGACCATTCTTTTTATTCCCGGTTATATGTGTTACTCACTCGATAATCTCGGCAAACATCCTTACGGACAGGTCGTACAAAAACTTAGCGAAAGAGGATATTGCGTGGTGCGTGTGGAAAAACCGGCGATGGGCGACTGCTACAACACTCCCGATTGTTTTGATATAAATTACTCTACAGAACTGGAAGCATTCGAAGCAGGTTTTCAGAAAATGCTGGAATATGATTTTGTGGATAAGGAAAACGTGTTTGTGTTCGGGCATTCGCTCGGCGGATATGAGGCACCGATGGTGGATAAAAATAGGATTGCAAAAGGTGTGATTGTATGTGGGACAGGATTGAAAACATGGTATGAATATATACTCGATATGTTCAGATTTCAGAACCCGATAGCGGGAGTTGATTATATTACAAATGAAAAAATTGTTACTGATTTAACAAAAGTTCTTTACGAATATTTAATATTGAAAAAACATCCGAAAGATATAGTAGTGAGCGATGAAGTGAAAGAGGAAATGAAAGAAAATATGGAATACACAGGCGGCGACCAGGTGTGGTCGAGGAATTACAAGTTCTGGCAGGAACTTCAGGACTTAAATATGCCACAGGTATGGAAAGATGTAAAAGCAAATGTACTGGTAATCAGGGGGCAGGGAGATTTCGAAGCGTTTACCGATAGGGAGCACGAAGATATAGTGAAGATTGTAAATACATATCACCCGGAAAAAGGAAAATTTTTATCAATTCCGAATATGGACCATGCATTTGCTACATCAAAAACACCTGAAGAAAGTTATGTAAATATGCACACACCGGGATTTTATTATAATAATTTCAACGATGCGATAATAGATGAAATTTCGAAGTGGATTGAGAGTTTAAAATAATATAATATTATGTTATTTTAAACAATATATCAAATATAGCAAAAATTACTTTGTAAATTACTTGTTTTTTTCTTATGTTATTATAAAATTCTTTATTCCTGAGGGTAAATATAATAAGATGAAAACTACTTTTTTACTGTTTGTTATATTAGCTATTTTTTTAAATTCTTTGATTCTGCACTCTCAAACCGGAACGGTAAACGATATTGGAGACCCATATACAAATCCAATGTGGGAATATTATTCTGATAATATGCTTTCAACCGTATCCGCCGGTAAAGGTTTTTCAGGAGTTGCTTCAAACGGAGATATCTCTTCTATATGTTTGAATCCAGCATCACCTGTTATTAAAAATAAAATGCAGTTTTATGCCGGCTCAACCATAAAATCAAATATTTATCTGATACCAAAAGATAATAGCTATTATATAGGAAATGGTTTTCCTTCTATTTTTGTCGGAGGAATATATCGTTTAAATAAGTATTTTCACCTTGGGCTCATATATAGAAATGATTTTAGCTACAAAGAATATTATAATAATTTAAGCGATTCTGTAAATCATATGTTTTATTCTAACGGTGAAGTTACAAATCAAATGGTTACTCACATTATTACAATACCTGTACTATATAACAGGGAAGTCATCAGTGTAGGTGCAAATGTAAACATAACAAATTACAGGGCGAATCAAAAAGTTCAATTTCATTCCATTGGTTTACCCAATTATAATGAAAATACTTATTCGACATTATGGAAACTGAGTTTTCAATTTGGATTTTTATTTCATCTTAACGAATATATTTCTTTTGGTGCTACCTATTTACCCGGAATGACCGAAGAGACTGAATGGTATCTCGATGGTCTGGATGATATTCCTTTTTCAAGTATGGTAAAATATCCCGATAGATTTAACATAGGTACTGAAATAAGACTTTTGAAAAAAAAATTAAACCTTACATTGGATTATCAGTTTTCTAATATTTCTGTCTATTATGATTATTTAAAAAATAGAAGCGATATACATCTTGGTATTGAGTATATTGTTGATAACGCTTTAACTCTAAGAACTGGTTATTTTACTTTATATGATTTCAGAAATATTCCAAATAAATTGGTAGAATGGCCCGGTGGAACGTATTCGTACGAGCAATTTTTTATAACATTTGGTGGCTCCTATAAATACAAAAATATGTCATTTAACATTGCATTAATGGATAGCCATCTGATAGTAAATTCATATGTGTCACACACAAAATTTAACTGGGGTGTATGTTTAGATTTTTAAAACCTTTAATAAAAATATCGAATTTAATAAAGTATTAATTTAATTTGTAAATAATCCGAATTTTTTCTAAATTATAATATATTAAGATATAAAGCATAAAAAATATGAAAATGAGAAACCCTACTATCATTCTATTTGTATTGTTAATTATTCTTTTAATTACAAAAAACATTTTAGCTCAATCCGATGGACCGCGAGATATGACTGACGGTTTAATAAATCCGTGCTGGGAATATTATTCTGATAATATGATCTCTTCAATATCAGCAGGAAAAGGATATACGGGAGTTTCAGGGCTTGGTGATTTATCTTCTTTAACGCTTAATCCTGCTGCTGTAAATATTGAAAAAAAATATCAGATTTATATTGGTTATGCTTATAAAACGGATATCAATTTTACAAATGTCTTTAATTATACTCCAACATTAAAAAATTCGTTTCCTTCGGGTATAATAGGTGGGGTATATAGAATCAACAAAAATTTTCAGACGGGATTTGTTTACAGGAATGATTATGGCTATCAAATTGAATATAATAATAATTCAAATTCATACTATAATATTAAAAATAAGCTTGTTACTCACAATTTCACAGTTCCAATTATATATAATTATGAATGGTTCAGAGCAGGGGTGAATTTGAATCTAACATATTTCCGAGGTGAAGCTTCGGGTATATTTTCAACGGAATTTTTTCCTGAAGGATATTATGATGAAGCGCATTCAAATTTGTTGAGAATAATTCCTCAAATTGGTGTTATTATTAATCCAATCAAGGAATTCTCTTTCGGAATAACTTTTATACCGGGTTTTACTGATAGTACGAAATATCATTATAATGTAACAACACCTTCCGAGAGAAATTTATTAGTAAGATATCCCTGGCGATTAGGAGTTGGAACCGAGGTAAAATTATTGAATAACAGATTGAAACTTTCATTAGATTATAGATTTGATAAAACTTCTATAATTTTGAATACTAAAGATAAAAGTAATTTCAATTTTGGTGTGGAATATCAAATAAAAAATAATGTAGCAATAAGAGGAGGATTTTTTACATTGCTTGATTTCAGAGATTTAAGTAACATTTTAATGATTGAAGAAGACAATAATTCATACGACCAATATTTCATTACATTAGGCGGAACATATAAATACAAAGGTTATTCATTCAGTCTTGCATTGATGGATAGCCACTTGGCAAAAAATAATGATGTATCTCACACGAAAATAAACGGGGGAATAAGTTTGGATTTTTAAATATTAAAAAATAATACTATGTCAGAAGAAAATTTAAATATTGAACAATTCCATTGTACGGAATGTATGAGAATAGTAAAAGAAGATGATAAAATATGCCCATATTGTGGAGCAGATTTAAGTGATATCGTAGAAGTCGAAGAAAAAACAGATGATTCGGATAAAATTGAAGAAGTTGTTGTAAAAATATTTATGAATGAAGTAGAAGCAATAATCGCAAAGGAACAGCTCGAATCCGAAGGGATTAAGTGTTATATCCAATCTGACAACTACGGCGGTATGTTACCGGCTCTGAATCTATCTGAAGGTGTTAAACTTATTGTAAATGAATATAATTACGAAAAAGCTGTGGAAGTATTGAAAGCGATGGATATGTTTTAATAAATGTTAAATGTTAAATTAATTGAGTAAAAATATTAAAATATGTATCCTGAAAATGCAATAAACTATTTTCAAATGCTCGAGCAGTGGATGAATTATTTTGGATTTTCACCATTGGGGGTAGAGTCAAACTGGCTCTTCGATAAAAGTTATAAAAGAGACAGGGTAGAGACTACAAAGTTCGGAAAAGTGAATTGTTTCAGTTTTGTAAAATATGAAAACGAACCTTTTAGTCCGGCGAAGTTTGAGCAATTTAGCAAAGAATCATTTAACTATGCATATAAAATCCGTCAGGGAAATCCACTCGGATTTGGTGGTATGTTGGTAGTATATCCCTGTCTCATTGTAGAAAAAGCAACACAGGAACAGATAGATTTTCTGGGAAGGTATGTAAATAAACATTTTGCGGCAAATGAGTTTCCATCTCTTGTAGAGCTTTCTACAGGAGATTTGTATTGTTACCCGCAGACACCTATATGGGGTGCATTATATTATAACGGATACAGAAAAGAAAGCAGGGATTTCTTTTCGCCGAATGCGTGGAAGAGAATATCCGGGAAGTAAATTTTAAAATTAAAAATTTATTTAAAATGGAATACAAATTACACTTTACTTTTCTATTGAATTATGATTATTGGGCGAATGAAAGAATTATCGAATCGGTAAAAGAAAATAATATTTCTACAGGTAAGCCGATTGCTTTACTATCTCATATAATAAATGCAGAGATATTAACTATAGCAAGAATAAAGAAAACGAAATATATTGACCCGTTTGAAGTAAGAAGTATAGAAAATAATATGGAATTATCTAAATCGATTAATTCCGAATGGCTTGAATTTATAAATTCTTTACGGGAAAACGAATTTAATAATTTAATAGAATATGATAATATTAAAGGTGAACATATAACCGCAAAAATATGGGAAATGTTTTTACATATGATAAATCACTCAACATACCACCGGGGACAAATAGCGACTTCTCTAAGAATTATGAATATTACACCTCCAGCATCCGATTTGATGAATTTCTCAATGTTGAATAAAGAATAATATCAGAAATGCATTTGAGATTTTACGATAATTTAATATATTTGTTTTAATTTGGAGAAAAATTCATATCGATTTAGAAAGAGGAAAATAATATTCTATTCAGAAAACTTAAAATAATAATTATGAAAAAATCAATTTTACTTTTTGTTTTATTTTCAATATCAATTTCTTTTTACGGGTGTCCTTACGATTCCAAGGTTGCAATAGATGAACCGAGTATAAAAGTCGATAAAAGTTATTCGGGAATGTGGGTTACAAAAGGTGGTGGTACGCAGTACCTTGTAACAAAATTAGATGATTATCATTTGAAAATTGCTCAACTTCCATATGTATCAAAAGAAGCTAATGCTACCGATTCTAAGGATACAACATTTTACAATGTACATTTTTCCAAAATAAAAGATGTAAGTTTTTTGAATGTAAGTCAAAAAACCAAATATGATGCTCCGGGAAGCGAGAATTACTATTTATACAAATTTTCCGTAAAAAGTGAAAATGAAATTTCTTTAACGGAAATTACGAGTAATATAAAAGAAAAATTTTCTTCATCAGAAAAACTAAAGAAATACATAGAGAAATATATGGATTTAAGTTTCTTTTTTGGAGCTGAATCAATTTATGTAAGGGAATTATAAATAAAACTATAAAATTTACTATGAAAAAACGTTTTACTTTATTTGCAGTTCTGTTTACATTCTTAATTCGGAATTTAGCATTTGCATCATCTTACGATACTACTTTCAAAGCAAATCTGTTTGAATCTATAAAAAGTAATGTTAAAATTTCTCTTTATTATGAAGATAAATATAAGAATTATTCCGGAAAATTTACTTTAACAATCGACGGTATATGCTTAACTGATTCAAACGAATCAGTGATGGATTATTTTGAAACAAAAGTAGTAGATTTAGATAAAGACGATGACTATAAAGAGATAGCTATAACAACATATTTTAATGATAACACAGAATATAATTTATACCGATTTACTGGCAAGAAAATTATCTCTCTTGGTTTGATTTCCTCGATGGATGAACCTGTTTTAGTAGGGGATGGAACAGTTAAAACGAAAGGATGGATGGGTTTCTGGAGTTATGAATATGAGTTTGTTTTGAATAAATCCAAAATGAAATATGAGCCGGTGTACAAGGATGAATATCCTGTGAATTTCTATGAAGGTTTCGAGGGCGATATTGTTGTAAAAGAAATTTTTAATACTTACAAAGAAAAAGATTTAAAATCTGAAATTGTAACTAAATTTAAACCGGGTGATAAAATAAAATTGATTAAAGCATATACGAAAGTAAAATGTGATGATGAATATAAAGATTTCTGTTTCTGGTATCTGATTGAGGATAAAAACGGGAAGATAGGCTGGCTTCAATTAAAGGATTTTCAGGATAAAGTTGAAGGAATACCGTGGGCAGGTTAAAACAATTGTGAATTCTGAATTTTAAATTATGAATTAAAAGAGCCCACCAATAGCGGGCTCTTTTTTTATTCATTACTATTTATTCATTATTATTTGTTAGAGGGTCTTTTCACCTTTTTTCCAGTTACAGGGAATTAATCCGCCGTTTTGTAATCCGTCGAGAACTCTAATTACTTCATCGACATTCCTTCCGACCGATAAATCGTTTACATTTATCCATCGGACTATTCCTTTCGGGTCAACTATAAATGTAGCCCTATACGCAATCTTTTCTTCTGCTTCGAGAATTCCTAAATCCTCTGCGAGTGATTTTGAAGTATCTGCAAGAAGAGGAATTTCGAGATTCTTTAAATCAGGAAGCGAGTTCATCCATCCTAGATGTGAAAATTCCGTATCGGTCGATGCTCCTATTAATTCCGTATTACGACTTTCAAAGTCCTTTTTTCTGTTGCTAAATTCTACTATTTCGGTCGGGCATACGAATGTGAAATCTTTTGGATACCAGAACATAACCATCCATTTATTTTTAATAATGTGGTCGCTATTAGAAATTTCAGTAAATTCTTTACCGGGTTTAACCGAAACTGTGACTTTTTTTTTGAACTCGGGAAACATTTGCCCTAAGCTAATCATTTTTTATCACTCCTGTATTTAATTTTAGTTTAGAATTTTTATTGTAAGTTAATATTGTAAACACAGAAATTATTTTTGAAGTTCAAAAACGGAAAATAGAAAAATGAAAATGGAAAACGGTTAAAAAAAAACTCATTACAACATTTTCCAATTATTTTTTGAAAATTATGCCGGGTAATGAGCTTAAAATTTTACTTGTTATCTGTTATCTGTTATCTGTAATCTGTTATCTGTTATTTGTTATTTGTTTATCGTATATCCTGTAAGTTTTATACTTTTCTGCGCCAAGATTTTCAGCAGTAGCAACCATTGGTGCATTATCTTCCAAAATCCATGAGATTTCAGCCATATGAAATCCTTTTGCAATTCCTTCTTTAATTGTATTTAATATAAAAACTGCTTCAGTACCTTTTTTCTGGTATTCTGGAATTATTCCCAATGTGATTAACCTGATTCCTTTAATTTTCTTTTTATTCAATAGAAGTTTAAAAACACCAAATGGGAAAAGTTTCCCATTCATTTTGATAAAAACCTGGTTGTAATCTGGCAGTGCAAGGGAAAACGCCACCGGTTTTCCGTTAAATTCTGCTATATAAATAAAATCCCTATCTACGACTGCTTTAAGATTTTTCGCAAGATATTTAAATTCATCATCGGTCATCGGAATAAATCCCCAGTTTTTAACCCAGGCTTTATTGTATATTTCCTGAATTATTTTTACTTCATTATCAAAATCCTGAAGATTTATTTTACGTATGTTTAAATTTTCTCTTTTTAATACAATCTGGCTGACCCTTTCCAGTTTGCCCATTCTTTTTTCGTCTTTTATAATGCTGTCTCTTACTACATATGCATACAAATCTTTTACTTTTTCATTTCCGTAATCTTCTACTAAAGAGATGTAATATTCGGGATTGTATGTCATCAGCATTACGGCAGGTTTATCAAATGCATTAATTAGTAATCCGATTTCATCATTTGTAGATGGATTTATCGGTCCCCGCATAGTATCCATACCATTTTCAAGAAGAAAATCTTTAGCTGCATCGAATAAAGCTTTAGACACTTCTTTGTCATTTATGCACTCAAAGTAACCCCAGAAACCGACTTTGTCATTGTGAAATTTATTATGATTATCATTTACAATTGCGGCTATTCTTCCAACGGTTTCATTACTCCTATACGCAAGCCATAGTTCAAGTTTGGAATGCTGAAATAATGGATTTTTTTTTGTATTTAGTGTATTCCTGACATCGAATATCATCGGCGGAACCCAGTTAGGATTTCCTTTGTGAATTTTCCACGGGAACTTAATAAATTTAATTTTATCAGCTTCATTTGTTACTCTGTTTATTACTACTTCGCTCATATACTATATTATTTTTAAAATTTCTTCTATGTGACCTTTAACTTTTACTTTGTTGTAAATTTCT
>JBAZEQ010000048.1:0-9015 GCA_041653855.1 Ignavibacteria bacterium
GCTTTCTCAAAAATACTTGGAAAAGAAGATGTATATAATGCCGTTCCGTTCGATATGTTCCGCAGTTTCGGCTTTCCGGGTGCGGAGGATTTAGGAAATATGTTCCAGTTCAAACACGACTTCGGAGACTATTTCTGCGGAGTCCGTAAACTCGATGAAAGCAAAAAGCTAAATCCCGAATTACAGAATTTTGAAACCTGGTTGAAAGCCAATAAAAATAAAATCCCATTGGAATAAAAAAATCAAATCAAGCCAATCATAGAATTTTAATATTATAAAAGAGGCAGAACAAAGTATTCTGCCTCTCATATTTTTCTCTTCTTTTTACTTTACAATTTTTTATTTTATTCTTTTAAATTCAACTCTGCGGTTTTTATACATGTTTTCCTGCGAATCATTTGGTGCGATTGGTTTATCCGGTCCATATCCTTCTGTCGTTAATCTATTTGCATCTATTCCGTTTTTCACCAACCAGCTCTTTACAGATTCCGCTCTGTCTTTCGAAAGTCTAATGTTCTTTTCTCTTGTTCCTCTAGAATCTGTATGACCGCTGATTTCATAAGTTTCAGTAGGATGAGCCAGTATATATTTCAATGATTTCTGTAAAATTTCTTCAGATTCACTTGTGAGATTTGCACTACTGGTTTCAAAATTTACACCTTCAAGAATTAATATTTCACCAACTTCCATTTTCTTTTCTTCTACTTTCTTTTCTACGTCATCTGAAGGATCTAACGGATTTGTATTCCTGTCTACTTCGATACCGTCATTCACACTGCCACCATCTGTATCTGCAACCAACGGATTTGTTTTATATGTATTGACTTCTGCACCATCATTCAACCCATCGCCATCTGTGTCCGCTTTTAATGGATCTGTTTTCGTGGTTTTAACTTCCTGGTAATCTGATAAACCATCTCCATCCGTATCGGGGTTTAACGGGCTTGTTTTATAATTTGTTACTTCCTCGCCATCTTTTAAACCGTCTCCTTCTGTATCGGCTTTTGTCGGGTCGGTGGAATACTTCATTACCTCATCGTAGTCGGTTAATCCGTCTTCATCGGTATCTGCTTTTAACGGATTGGTTTTATATTTTAATACTTCATCACCATCTTTTAAACCATCACCATCTGTATCAGGATTTAATGGATCTGTTCCTATTCTTTCTTCGTAAGATGTTTTTAATCCGTCACGGTCTTCATCTGCATCAATTTTAGGTCCGCCAAATACAAATCCTACACCCAAATGTGCCCAATGGTCTGTGTTATCACCAAAAATAATATTATTTATAGCATCTCCACCTGTAAAATTAAAACCACTATTGATATCAAGGGCTACTTTTTCGGCAAGCTTTATTTCAACCCCAAGTCCTACAGGAACCACACCTGTCCAACCCTTACGCTTTTCTGCATAATAATATAGAGTCTGAGCTGTAGGCGTACTGCTCAATGGTGTAGTCGGAAAATCAGATACACTGTAATTTAAAGCACCTAAACCAATATAACCATAAGGATTTATAGATTTCATATTAAATGGCGTAATCTTTAACCTTAAATCTATTGGAATAATGTCAGTATATATTTTTTTGTGCGGAAAATCTTCTACATAATCATAATGACAGCCATATCTTCCATAACCAACTCCAAGTTCGAGAGAAAGCATCTTGTGCAGTTCTACATCCACAAAACCTCTTGCCAGAAACGAAAATGCTTCGTTCGAAAGCTCGCTAAAGGATAAACCTCCGTTGAATTGTGCTCCGCCTTTAACTCCGTAACCCTTGAATTGAGCAAATGAAACGGCGCTCAATATAAATAGCATCACAAAAATTAAGTAAAATAGTTTTCTCATAATATTAATATTTTAGTTAATTAAATTGTAAATTAAGTGTCTTTCGACCTAAAAGTTATAAATAATTGTTGTTTTTTCGTGTTGTAATAGCTTCAAAAAATTTATAGCATTACTTTTTTCTTCTTTTTCGACTTACATTTTATTTATTTCCGAATCAATGTTTCAGTATAAATCCCGGTTTTACGGTTTTATACTTTTTAAATACTGACACTTAAATATTTTTCTCTTCGTGATTTTCCTTTGGTAAACCTATCAGTTCGGTTGTTATTATGTATAATTAATTTTAGGCCACTTCAATATTCAACACTGAAGTATTAATAAATTTAGATTTGTGGTCTCGGATACTATTATATCCGTATTTGTACTAAGTAAATTGTAATTTAATTAATTATAAAAATCAAGTTATATTTATAGTAGAGATTATTTGGAAAATAATGCTTTTAAGCTTTATTTTCTGCATTTGCATTTAATAATTTATTAATTTATTTTATTTTTTAATTCATTTTTTAATTCATATCAAAAAAATATATGCAAACATAATGCTAATCTGTAGCAAAAACTCTTCATTCAGAATTATATAAAGCCTAATAATGTTTAACGTTAGAAACGGTAATAATTAAAAACAAAAGAAGGGAACAAAATTATAGTTGAGTCTTCTTTTATTTTAAAGAAGACTCACGTTTTAATATTTATTACTCATTAATATTTTCAAATTATTTTTTATCCCTCTTGACTTTTAATTTCATTATTACGATTTTTGTTGAATTTAATTTTTAAGTGAACAGCACAAAAGATATATTAAAATCAAAATTTATCCTCCTACTAAATAAAAAAAGGAGCAATGAGGGGAACTGATTTCATACTCATCATTCCCTTCTCTAAAGCCATCGGCTGTAATTCCTGTTTTTTCTTCAAATCAAAATCACTAAGCACAAACACAAAGAATATAAACATTCTTACTGTCTTACTTTTCTATAAAAATCTAAAAAGAGGTCTTAGTGGGCAAATCCATTATTAATTTTGCCCGACTAACCCTAAATATTAATATTATTTTTTCCGTTTTTTCCATCATAAAGAAATTCATTTCGCAACAATATTTTTTCAACCCAAAAACAAAAAAGAAAGGAGTAATTTATGAAACTCATAAATTCGAAAGACTACCACAATGTATCAAAAAAATTAAGAGAATTCTTCGAGGGCAAAGGGTTCGTTGAAGTTCACACGCAATCAAGATTGAGCATACTCGCCGCCTGCGAAGACCCATCAACGGTTTCAGCTTTTATGTACTCAGGACAGGTATGGCCACTACCGCAAACAGGTCAGATGTGGCTTGAGTATGAACTTCTAAAAAACAAAGATTACCCGGGAGTATTCTGCCAGTCAACTTCATTCAGGCAGGAACCTCACCCGGTGGAAGGAAGACACGATTTAATATTCCCGATGTTTGAATTTGAGAGCCGCGGAGATATGGAAGACTTAAAACAACTCGAAAAAGAATTACTAATATTTCTTGGCTTTGATGAAGCTAAATTCAAAACCGGAAATTATTTTGAAACAGCAAATAAATTCGGTAAACTCGAAATAACAGGAAAAGAAGAAGAGCTAATCTGGAAAAATTACAGCGAAGTTTTCTTCCTTCAAAACTTTCCCGAATACACTTCGCCATTCTGGAATATGAGAAGAGATGAAGAAACAGGACTTGCAAAAAAAGTAGATACAATAATATACGGAATAGAAACGATTGGCTCGGCAGAAAGAGAAAACGACACGAAAGTAATGTATGATAGATTTCATTCCATCAGCAACGGATACTACGCAGACCTGCTTTATTCACACTTCGGACAGGAAAGAGTTGAAAAAGAATTGAATGAATTTCTCAGTCACGAATTCTTCAACCGTAACGGCGGAGGAATCGGAATGACAAGAATGATTAGAGGAATGAAACTCCTCGAAGAAAGCAAAGTAAAATCCGAAGAAGTAACAGCATAAAGATTTATATGTAGAAATAAAAGTCGATTTACATTAATTTGGTTTCTTAAGAATCATATTTTCCTGAAACTTATAAAATTAATTTTTATGATTAGACAAAAAACTTTTTTGCGCAATTTACTACTGGCTTTTCTTTTCGTCGCCGGTATATCCTTCTCGCAGGAAACCAAGTCAGATAAATTCGACATTGGTAAGATGTGGACTTTTGAATCCGCTCCCGTTGATTACTTTGCCCAAACTTATAATTTCCGTCCTACAAAGGAATGGCTCGATAACGTCCGCCTGTCATCGATTCGCTTTGGTACGGGATGCTCATCTTCTTTTATTTCCGAAGACGGACTTATTATGACAAATCATCACTGTGGACGCGGTTATGTTACGCAAATTTCCCTGCCCGGTGAAAAGCTCAGCGAAACAGGTTTCATTGCCGCAACACTAAACGACGAAAGACCTGTTCCCGGTTTATATGTAGACCAGCTTTTAAAAGTAATTGATGTAACAACGGATATTCAAAGTGTAATGGAGGCAGGTACAACCGATGCCGAAAAAAGTAAACTTAAGACCGATAAAATTAAAGAAATCGAAACAAAATATTCCACCGAATTGAACCTGAGATGTAATGTAATCACAATGTATAACGGCGGAATGTATTCGCTCTACTGCTATAAAAGATATACCGATGTCCGTCTCGTTTTTGCACCGGAAAATTATGTAGCACACTTCGGAGGTGATCCGGATAATTTTACATATCCGCGTTATGATTTCGATTGTATGTTTTTCCGCGTATATGAAAACGGTAAACCAATGAAAACTCCGAATTTCCTTAAATGGAGTAAAAACGGTGCAACAGTTGGCGAGCCGCTTTTTTGCATAGGAAATCCCGGAAGCACTGAAAGACTTAAAACTTTTGCCCAGCTTGAATTTGCACGTGATTTTACCGTTCCTGCCCGGCTCGAAACTCTTGACTTTATGTGCGAATATCTGATAAACTTTTTAGCAAAGTATCCCGAGAGAACCCAAAAATACCAGGACGCACTTTTCGGAAATCAGAATTCACAAAAAGTTTTTATTGGTCAGCAAAAAGCCCTGAATGATAATATTATGATGGCACGAAAAAAGGATTTCGAAGATAATATTAAATCAAAAGTAAATGAAAACCCCGAACTAAAATCCAAATACGGAAACGTCTGGTCGGAAATAGAAAAAGCATTGAACGAATACAGGCTTATCTATAATGAACTTCAGGGATATGAACTTTTACAAAGAAATGTTTCTAAGTATTTTACAGCCGCACGAATGGTTTTAAAAAAGGTAACCGAAGGAAAAGAAATTACGGATTCCTCTATAAATAATATTTACGAAAAATTCGATGCTGAATATAATAACGGAATTTTAGAAAAGGAAATAGATTTCATTCTTACCAAACTTGGAAAAAACAACCCGGCTGTTGTAAAAGCATTTGGAGAAAAAAGTAAAAATGAAATAGTGGGATATATTCTTGCCAGCTCAAATTTTACAAGTAAAGATAAAACTCTTGAGTTTTCAAAAAAAGGTACTGAAAGTATATTGTCATCCGATGACCCATTGATAAAATTTCTTTCCGAAGCAAAAACAAGACACGATGAATTGCTTGCAAAACAAAAAGACATACAGGCAAGAATTGATGTCAATTCGGCAAAACTTGGCAGAGTGTTATTCGATATATACGGAACTACTATTTCGCCAGATGCCACACTGACTCTCAGAATTTCAGATGGTGTAATTAAATCATACCCATATAACGGAACTATTGCTCCTCCGTTCACGACTTTTTATGGAATTTACGACAGGTATTACTCTCACGGGAAAAAATATCCGTGGATGCTTCCCGATAGATGGGTGAATCATCCGAAAGAGTTTAATCTTTCAACACAATACAATCTCGCTACAACCAATGACATTATTGGCGGTAACTCGGGAAGCCCGCTAATAAATACAAACGCTGAAGTTGTAGGACTTGTATTCGATGGAAATATTGAAAGTCTGCCGGGTAGATATATCTATACAACCGAACTCAACAGAACGGTAGCAATAGATTCGCGTGGACTAATGGAGGCAATAAAAAATCTTTATAAAGCAACAAGGCTAAGCGATGAAATGGAGAATGGAAAGATTGTTAAATAATTAATATATAATCACCTGTATAAAAAAACCCGTCTTTTATAAAGACGGGTTTTTATTTTTTAATAAAACACTTAACATTTATTTAATAAGCATCATTTTTTTTGTTTCCGAAAAATCCCCGACAGTAAGTCTATAAAAATAAATTCCACTTGATAAATTCGAACCGTCGAAATCCACATTATACATCCCTGCTTTTATATAACCGTTAAAATATGTTGTAACCAATGAACCCTTTATATCATAAATCTTTAGACTTGCATCTCCGTTTTTTGGAACGGAAAATTTTATATTTGTAGTTGGGTTGAACGGGTTCGGATAATTCTGCTTAAGTTCATAATTTAATGGTAATATATTTTGATTAGTTATGCCCAAGGGTCCTGTAACGTTTGTCTTTATTGCCTGCATTACATTACCCAGCGATAAAGTAGAAGAATCTTTATAAACAAAAACGATAAACTTACAGTTTGACTCAACCCAATTGGAATCGACTTTTGCCGAGATCGTTCTGGTGATAGTTTGATTTGCATTCCATATTCCGTTAGAAAGAGTATCGCCATAAGCATCGTTTATCATACTTCTCGCTATCCATTTATGATTAAAATTTGTGCCACCCGGGCAACTGGAATTACCGGTTTGCGGATAAATCACATTGTCTTCCGTAAATACAAAACTAATCATATATATTCCGGATAATGTTGCCGGAGGTGTAGCAGTTATAGTAGATGTTAAAAACCTTGTTGTAGGATTATAATATTTATTTGTTATCACAAGGTTAACGTCTGCATTAGCATAACTTGCATACCTGTTAGCAATCCTTGATTCCCACATATTATAAGTAACATTAGACGGAGTGTTTGTCCGGTCAATAATTCCAGTTGGGTAAGCTATATATCCTAAAAAAACCCTGATTTCCCATCCATGAAAAAAATCGAATGGATCATTGTTAATTCCATGGTGTGCTATTACAACCGTATTAGGGTATGTAGTAAGAATCGATTCCGCAGTCGCATCACCGCAAGGACAAGACTGACACCACGTTCCCGTACTAAATTCGAGCAGAACGTTGCGTGGAGAGGAATAAGAATTATTTGTGGGAAATATAATTGTGATAACTAATATAAAAAAAGATAATAAATTTCTCATTTTAGTGTTTTATTAAATAGAAAAAATATAATCATTATATAAATTACAATTAATAAAATTCTTATACAATAAAAATATAATATAAAAAAAGGAAGCTGTAAACAGCTTCCTTTTTTTGTTTTTAAAATAATTTATTAATTTATTTTATTAGCACCATCCGCTTCACGCTTGTGAAACTTCCGGTTTCAATTTTATAGAAATAAACACCACTAGAATATTTATCGGCATTCCATTGATATTCATATGTACCTGCATTCAAATTCAAATCAACAAGATTCGCGACTTCTTTTCCTGTTATATCATATACTTTCAGTAAAACACTGCTGTTAATTGGTAAGTCGAATTTAATTTTTGTTACCGGGTTGAACGGATTTGGATAGTTATTGTATAATTTAAAAGATTTTGGAATTTCGCTTCCGATATTTCCCGTTGTTGTTAATAGTGCTTGAAAATTCCATATCTGTGACCAGGGACTCGATACAAACGAATTTGAAGCGTTTACTTTCCAGTAATATTTTACAGTATTTTGTAGTCTTCCTGCCGGAGCCCGGTAATTAGACACAATTAATCCGCTTGTATCTATAATCGTTGTGGCAAAATTAGAATCCGCTGAAACCTCAATTCTGAAAGAGTTTGCCGATACTACGCTATCCCAATCAAAAAGAGGAACCAAATCATTTATATAAGAATTATTTGCAGGAGCAATAAGTATCGGGGCAACCGGTGTTGGATACACAAAGAAATTCCATGTTTG
Organism: Ignavibacteria bacterium; assembly: GCA_041653855.1. Classification (GTDB taxonomy): domain Bacteria; phylum Bacteroidota; class Ignavibacteria; order Tepidaquicellales; family Tepidaquicellaceae; genus FEN-1279. Next base: position 7,898 of record JBAZEQ010000048.1, read on the forward strand.
CGACCACGGACTTGTTACGCAGGAATTAGCTGCATTTACACGCCAATAATACTTAATATTATTTTGAAGTATTCCCAAAGGAACTTGATATACAGATACATTCAGGTTGTTTATATCTATAACCGTAGTTGCAAAAGTGGAATCATCTGAAATCCTTATTCTAAAAGTTGATACGGATGAAACGCTATCCCAATCAAGCAAAGGAGCCAACGAACATATATTAGAATTATTCACAGGAATAACAAGAGATGGAGCAACCGGTGTTGGATAAGTTGTTGTAAAATGCCTGACCGAAGACCATGGTCCAACGCCAACTTGATTTGTTGCAACAACTCTCCAGTAATAAGTAGTACCATTTGATAACCTGGTTGCCGGAATAGCAAAGTTTAAATATAAAATTCCAGAGCTATCTAAAACCGTCGCATTAAAAGTTGATGTTGTAGAAACCTGAACCCTATATGTACATACAGGAGGAAATACTACATTCCAGTTTAAAGTTGGAGTTAGAGAGACACAAGACGCATTGTTTGAAGGTCCAGATAATGAAGGAGCTGTAGGTAGAAGCCAACCGCCGGTAGTAGTATGAATTATAGTACCGTAATCTCCTACTGCCCAACCATTGAGAGTATCCACATAATTTATTTTATGTAACCAGTTTCCCGAATTGCTAACCTGTGAATACCAGTTTACGCCACCGTTTGTTGTAGTACGAATAACTCCAAGCTCCCCAATCATAGTAGCGAAATTTGCGTGAGGAGAAGTAATTCCTGATATCCAGTTTCCTGTTCCGCTTGACTGAACAGTCCAGTTCGAGCCACCGTTTGTTGTTCTTTGTACTCTTCCGTTTTCACCAACAATTAATCCGGTTTGAGTATCAAAGAAGGTTACATCTTCAAGTGTACTCGTAGTTCCGCTCGATAACGTAATCCAATTATTTCCACCGTTTGTCGTTTTAATAATCGTTCCGTACCAACCGACAACAAAACCTGTATTATTATTTGCAAATGAAATTCCGTGCAGATTATTAGAAGTTCCGGTATTTAAGCTTACCCAGCTCGAGCCGCCGTTTGTAGTTCTGAGAATTGTACCATACCAACCAACGATATATCCTGTTGTTT
>JBAZEQ010000048.1:9025-12083 GCA_041653855.1 Ignavibacteria bacterium
TTTAAAAAATTAATTGAACGTAATTGATACAAAATATTACTTGTTTGAGTAATCCAGCTCGTACCGCCATTTGTTGTTTTTAATATAGTTCCAATATCACCAATTGCCCATCCAGTATTTGTGTTTATAAAATGGACTCCAAACAAGTGATTAGTCGTTCCGCTTGTTTGTGATATCCAGTTCACACCGCTATTTGTAGTCCTTAAAATTTTTCCCGATTGCCCAACTACAGTACCAGTATTCGTATTGAAAAATTTTACATTGTTTAAATTACTTGTTGTTCCGCTTGTTTGTAAATACCATCCATAAGGTTGTGAAATTACAAATGATGTGAATAAAAAAGTAATTAAAAATAAAAAAAATGAAATGGATTTTACCATAATTTTACCCCCTGATGTTTTTAAATTACATTCAATATTGCAAATTTTATACCTCAGTGTCTAATATTTGTTAAATAATATTTATTGCGACTAAATACATATGTTTTCAGTATTTTAAAATGGTTTTCCGAAGTAAAACATTTTTCTGCGAACAGTAAAATTAAATTTTTAAGTATCAATTTGAGAACTACTTTCTCAAATTGATACTTAATTATACATATTACAAACGAAAAAACGATTCATAAAACTTATGATTAATTAATATTAATTTTAATATTTTACAATAAACGGAGAATTTAAGCTTTGTAATTTGAAAACACTTATTAGTAATAAAGCCAGAGAAGCAATTAAATAGACACAAAAAACATTCCAAAGAAAAACATCCTGCGATAATCGCAATAATTGTTTCCGTAATGATAAGAATAAATAAAGATAAAAGAGAATTGAATTCGTAAAAAAATCGTATTTCGAAACCCGTGCTTCCGAAACAATACAAACGTCAAATGAAAAACGGAGAAATGATAGTAAAAATACCTATTTTTTAAATTATACAATTTGTAATTTGATTTAAAATCCGCTCAATAAAAATTATTTTTTATGAAAAAACTAATTTCTTTAATAGCTTTTTTTATATTTCTTACAACCAGCATTTTTGCACAAGGTGATTTAGGCACTGTACTTAAAAATGTTGGAAAAGTTTATGCAGAAAAATATTTATCCCCTTTTACTACCGGTTTAGGAATAAATTTAAACTCAGGATTTATAGGTGGATTTACCCCTTCGGGATATAGTAAAATTCCCGTAATACCTCACGTATACGTTGGAGCAAAATTTTGCGGTGTTATGATGAAAAATAATGATAAGTATTTTAATCTGGGATTTTCTTCAACCGAAACAGTTTCAGGTGCTCCTGTAACAGTCGATTGGTCGGTTTATAATGCTCCAACAGTATTTGGAAATTCAGCACCCGCTATCGCAACAGGAAAAATAAGGGGAACACAACAAACGATAACAAAGCAATTAATCGGAGGTATAGAAGATACCAAATTTGTACCACTTGTAATTCCTCAAATCGGTGTTGGAACTGTATTCGGAACAGATATAGTTTTCAGAACCGTCCCGGGAATAAAAGTGGGTGATTACGGTTCGTTTAGACTATTTGGCGGTGCAATAAGGCATAATATCGGTGCATACGCAAAAATACCGTTTGATATTGCCGTTCAATTTGGATATCAGGGTTTCGGTATAAAAGATGTCAATGATAATAAGTTCATAGATGCAAACTCTTCGTTCGTAAATTTGCAGATAAACAAAAGTTTCCCAATCGTCTCAATTTATGGAGCTTTGCAATATGAAAGTTATAATGTAGATGTAAATTACATATACGGTAATACCTCAATTGTTTTTAATCAAAAAGGAGATAATCACTTTAGGGGAATTGCCGGTGCAACCGTATCGCTTGGTCCCGGTAAGTTTAATGCAGATTTAAATTTCGGAACTGTTTTTGCCTTTACGGCAGGTTTAGGCTTTGGAATGTAGCTACAAATTATAAATATAAACCATTTTAAAATATAATCTAATTTTATGAGTACACAAAATATTAAACCAAAAGACTTTACTTTCGGTCCGAGAAGAGGAAAGTATTATGATGTTAATGACATTTTGAAAAATGGAAATGCATTAACCGAGGAAGAAATTAAAAAATTTGAAAAGCTCGATTTAATCTACAGGACTATTTGTGGAGTACTTTATAATTTCGTTCCAACAAGCGGACATCCGGGTGGTTCAATTTCATCGGGCAGGTTTGTTCAGGGAATAGTTTACAAAACTGCTGATTATGATATTAAAAACCCGATGCTCGACATTAATGATATGGTTGTTTATGCCGCAGGGCATAAAGCTATGGGACTCTATGCAATGTATGCATTAAGAAATGAATTGATGAGAGCCTTTAAAGTTGCAGAATTACCGGACGAAAAGAACCAGTTAAGATTTGAAGATTTACTCGGTTTCAGAAGAAATCCAACAAACAGCACTCCGTTATTTAAGAAATATAATTCAAAGGCACTGGATGGACATCCAACTCCTGCAACACCTTTTGTAAAAGTTGCAATAGGGGCGAGTGGTATTGGTATTCCTTCTTCTTTCGGTCTGGCTCTTGGTGCTTTGGATTATTACTCTGCTGTGGCACCAAAAGTTCACGTAGTAGAGGGTGAAGGAGGAATGACTCCGGGTAGAGTAGCAGAAGCATTTGCAGCAGCGTCTTCAATGAGATTGCATAATATCATAATTCACATAGATTTTAACCAGGCTTCGATAGACAGCAATAAGGTATGCCGTGAAGGTGAATCGAAAGGTGATTATGTACAGTGGAATCCGGCTGAACTTGCATACCTGCACGACTTTAACGTAATATATGTAGACGACGGAAAAGATTTCAATAAAGTCTTAGCCGCACAGGCATTTGCGAAAACAATCGATAACAAAATGCCGACTGCAATAGTGTATCGAACGATTAAAGGATGGAAATACGGAATTGAAGGTAAAGGTTCTCATGGAGCAGGGCATAAATTTTGCTCTCCGGAATTTTATAAATTTATGGAAGAGTTTGAAAATGCTTTCGGAGTAAAAGTACCGGTATTTCAGGCAAAAGCGACAAGTGAACTGAAAAATGAATT
>JBAZEQ010000049.1:0-12071 GCA_041653855.1 Ignavibacteria bacterium
TTTCTTAATCACTTCTATTGGGTCATTGTGATATTTCCACGGAACGCTGAGCGTGGAGCCAAGTGCAACTTTCTCGATTTCCTTTCTCGGCGGGTGAGGAGTGTAACCTGTCAGGTAAAGCTTTTCTATAAACGCACCGTCTGATGTTCTGAAAATCGCACCGACATTATATATGCTTCTTATGTTATCACATAAACCGTATATAGGGTAACGTTCAAAATTGTCTATAACAGTTAAATCTTTCCTATCAACCTTTATTTCTGCATGACTGAGTTTCTTCATATCACAAATTACAAATATTTTATTTCGAATTCAGTGGAAAAAAACCAAATAAATAAAAACGAAATGCATTTTTATGGAATTCTAGTTTGAAAAATCCTGAAGGGATGGTATTATTATAGAATGAAAATAATAAAGCATTTTAATCCCGAAGGGGTTGAATGATTATAGAGAAAATAATTTAGCTCATAATTTCTAACCCCAAAGGGGTGTAATTATTATAGAAGAATATTATTGTCACAAATTCTAACCCCGAAGGGGTGATATTATAAATCAGCTTTTACAAATTTACTTTATTGTGTTTATTTTTTAATATTATTATCGTAAAATACGCTAATCAAATCTCAATCTATGCGGGGAAGGAAGTTAATTAATACCAGCAAAGAACTAATAAAGCTCTACGAACAAAAAATCAAAGCCGAAATAAATAAAGTCTGGGAGAGGTAGTAATTATTACAATTCCGACAAAGATGTAAATAAGATAAGATTATAAAATCCCGAAGGGATAAAATTATTATAGAATAATTATATAACAAAACGAAAAAAGCCTGAAAGGGTGATATTGGAATATGGCAGGTACATTTTCTCAAATTTACGTACAAATTGTTTTTGCCGTTAAAGGTAGGGATAATTTAATCGGTGAAAAATGGAAATACGAATTGAATAAATACATTGCCGGAATAATAAAGGCAAAAGGTCAGAAATCCATAATTGTAAACGGTATGCCCGACCACATTCACGCATTTATTGGATTGAAACCAATTATGGTAATTTCGGATTTGGTTAGAGTTATAAAAAATAATTCAACGAATTTTTATAAATGATAAGAAATTTATGAGAGGAAAATTTTCGTGGCAAGAGGGTTATGGAGTGTTTTCTTATGCGCACTCACAAGTTGAAATTGTATATAATTATATATTAAATCAAGAAAAACATCATAAGAAAAAATCATTTCAAGAAGAATATTACGAGTTTTTGAAAAAATATGAGATAATGTATGATGAGAAATATTTTTTTGATTGGATAATGAATCCGTATGAATAGGTTTTTGTGATAATCCCACCCCTTCGGGGTTAAATCGAAATCAAATCGTTTTTCTATAATAATGCCATCCCTTCGGGATTAAATCAAAATCATTCTTCCTTTTTCCACTTCATAAATGCAAAATCTTAATTAACTTGAAATATGGATATAAGAAACAATATAATTGATTTTTTTTCAGAGGGTGGAATACTTTCTCAAAAGTTTGAGACTTATGAATTCCGAAAATCCCAGCTGGATATGGCTCTTGGTGTATATGATTCTCTCGAAAACAAATCGCATATTTTTATTGAAGCTCCTACGGGAATTGGAAAAAGTTTTGCGTATTTAGTCCCGGCTATATATTACGCAAAGGAAAATAAAAAGAAAGCAATAATATCAACACATACGATTAACTTGCAGGAACAATTAATCGGAAAAGATATTCCGTTTTTACAGGAACATCTTCCCGTTGATTTTAAAGCCGCATTAATTAAAGGAAAAAATAATTATCTCTGCCCGAAAAGATTAAAAGCCGCTTATGAAAAAGCATACTCACTTTTCGAAAGCGATGAAATAAAATTACTCGATAAGATTTACAGCTGGTCAAAACACACAAGTGACGGAACCCTCTCCGATATTCCATTTCAAGTTATTCCGAATGTATGGAGCAGTGTTTGTGCCGAAAGGGGAATATGCACCGGTAAAACCTGCGGAAGTATCGAGGATACCGATTGTTTCTACGCAAAAGCGAAACACAGAATCTCTCAATCCGATGTTGTGGTTGTAAATCATCATTTGTTCTTTACTCTTTTTGCCGGTGTCCGGGAAGTAGGGGATGAAGGATATTTATATAAAAATGATTTTGTAATTTTCGATGAGGCTCATACACTCGAAACCGTAGCATCCGAGCATATTGTTCCTGCTATATCGAGGGAAATGATAAAATATCATTTGCTAAAATTATACAACAACCGTAAACAAAAAGGTTTCCTGCTTTCATTTAATTCTCTTCATATTTTTCCCCTAATCCAAAACCTGCTCGAAGTCAATCAATATTTCTTTCAGGAAATTAAAAGAGAAATTTTTCATTACAGGAATAAAGACGAAAAAAAACTTGCACTTCGTGTTACCGAAAAAAATATTGTGAAAAATATTCTGAAAGATGAAATAGATAACCTGCTAAAAAGTTTAAGAGGAATAAGGCAATATTGTAAAAACGATTTACAGGAAAACGAATTGCTTGATTATATTTTAAGGTTTGGCGAATTCAGCCGTCTGGTTGATGATTTTCTGAAATTAAAAGATGAAGATAAAAATTTTGTTTACTGGGTAGAACTATCTTCACAAAAAGAAGATGCAAATATTTCTCTTTGCGTTTCTCCCGTTGATATTTCCGAATTCTTCAGAGAAAATATTTTTAAACCGAATAATTCCTGCATATTAACGAGTGCAACTCTGACTGTCAGTAATAATTTTGAATATTTTAAAAAAAGATTAGGAGCTGAGATTGCAGGTGAATTGCAGCTTCCTACACAGTTTGATTTTTACAGGCAGGTAAAACTTTATATACCTAAGGAAATGCCCGAACCACAAAAAGAAAATAGTGCTATTTATAATATTAAATTGAAAGAATGGATTGAATACTTTATTAAAATGACGGAAGGCAAAGCTTTAGTCCTTTTTACTAATTCATTTCTATTAAGGCAAATCGGAAGCGAACTTCGGGGTGAACTTGCTAATAAAAATATTGAAGTTTTTATGCAAGGCGAAGGGATATCACGAAAGAATTTGTTAAACAGTTTTAAAGAAAACACAAATTCCGTTTTGCTTGGACTCGATAGTTTCTGGCTTGGTGTTGATGTTCCCGGAGAGTCATTAAGTAATCTTATAATTACACGCCTGCCGTTTTTTGTCCCTGACCATCCTTTAATAAAAGCTAAACTCGAATTTATAGATTTAAACGGTGGGAATAGTTTTATGGATTATTCTTTACCCGAAGCAATCTTAAAATTCCGGCAGGGAATTGGCAGGTTAATCAGGCATAAAACAGATGAAGGTATTATAGCTGTATTAGACCCGCGAATAATTAAAAAATCTTACGGAAAACATTTCTTCAATTCCATTGACGAATGCCCAATAGAGATTTTATAATCTTTCTTACTATTTTCTGTTTTCCTTTTTCAATTTTCCGATACTCTATTCCATTTCTTATATTATGTTAATTAGGTATTTTCTTCTATGGAAAATAAAGAAAACGAAAAATTACCGGAAGAATCTGTTGGAAGTGAAATAAAAGAACAACAGGAAAATGAAAATTTAGAATTAAGAAAGGTTGTACCATCCATTTCAGAATCAGAAAAATGTGTGATTGACGTGAATAAATCAATATATTCGAATGCACGTGCCTGTGCTGTTAAAATACTTGTTAGATGTGAACGCTCCGATGCTTACCTCGAAAAATTAATCGATGCTGAGTTAAGAAATACACTCTTAAATGATTTTGATAAATCATTGTTAAACGAGTTAACTCACGGCGTTATAAGGTGGATGAGGAGGCTCGATTGGTTTTTAAACGGGTTTTACAGAGGGCAGTACGAAAAATGTTTATCAGATGTTAAAAATGCTATGAGGGTTGCATTATACCAAATACTTTTTTTGAATAAAATTCCTTATTCAGCCGCAGTTAACGAAGCCGTAGAATTCATTAAAAAAGTGAGAGGTGATAAACTTGCCGGTGTTGTTAATGGCTTATTGAGAACTATAATAAGGACACTGGATGCTCTCGTCTGGCCATCAAGGGAAATCGATGAGGTAAATTATCTGGGGATTATTCAATCCCATCCAAACTGGATTGTAAGAAGGTGGATATCGAGATTTGGGTTCGATGATGCTCAAAAATTATGTGAAGCAAATAATAAAAGACCTTATTTGACTATAAGAGTTAATAAATCCAAAGTAAAAGTAGAAGATTTTTATGCTCATATGCAGGAATTGAATACTCCTTTTTCACAGTGCTGTTATGTAGATTATTTCTTCACTACGAAAATGATGAGTAAAATTTATAATAATGAATTTTTTAAGAAGGGATATATTACAATTCAGGATGAAAGTGCGGGTTTGGTATCGCATTTATTAGCACCAAGAGAAGGGGATTTAATATTAGATGTTTGTGCTGCACCGGGAGGTAAGACCTCTCATATTTCCGAACTTGCTAATAATAAATGTAAAATTATTGCAATAGATAAATACCTCTCACGTGTAGAAACTATGAAAAAGAATTTCGAAAGATTCGAGTTATCGAATATACTTGCTTTTCACGAAGATTTAAGCAACCCAAAAACAGATTTGATGAAAACAAAAATTATCGGTAAAGTCGATAAAGTTTTAGTCGATGCTCCTTGTTCTGGATTGGGTGTCCTTTCAAAGAAACCTGATATTAAATGGAAAAGAGAACCAAAAGATATTTACGAACTTCAAAATTTACAGCTTGACTTATTAGAACGTGCTTCGGAATATGTTAAACCAAACGGCGTTCTTGTTTATAGTACCTGCACAATCGAAACCGATGAAAATATAGATGTGGTGAAAAAGTTTTTGGATAAACACAGTGAATTTATTTTAGATAATGCAAAAAATTATCTCCCATCAGAAATTGTAGGTGATAGCGGTTGTATGGAACTATATCCGCATATTCATAATACCGATGGTGCATTTGCCGCTCGGTTAATTAAGAAATCCAATTTAAAAAAAAGCCCTCAAATAAATAATTGAGGGCTCTTATAATTCTTAGGAAAAAAAATTATTTCTTTTTCTTATCAATCTTTTTAATTCCTTTTATAATGTTCTTCTTCTTCGAAACTTTCTTATCCTTCCGCAAACTTTCCAATTCTTTTACCTTCCTTACATTTTTCATAATGTATGTATTATCTGCCAGTTTCTTTAAATCTTCATCAGTAAGTTTCGGAATCCTTAATACCTGACCCGGATAAATCAAATTCGGATTTGTTACTTTATGTGGAACATTATATGGAGCTGTAATTACACCTTCTTCGTTTGCTTCCCAAATCTTTGGCCAATATTTCGGATTGCCATAAATTTCACTTTTACCTGATATCTTCCAAAGACAATCTCCTTTTATTACTGTGTACTTATCTTCTTTAACTGATATCTGGCTTTCTTTTTCCCATTGCTCAAGTTTTTGTTTCATAGTAACGTATCTTGACCAATAAGCAGGTAAGCATTTTGCTTTCGAGGCTTCGATTTCGTTGAAGTAATATTTTCTTGCGTCAGAAGGGTTTCCTGTTCTGTTTAATATCTTTTTCTCTGTTTCATCGAATTTCTTTTTAAAATCTTCCAATGAAGATTTCGTCATTCCTATAGCAGAATAAAATTCTTTCTCTGCATTTTGAGATTCTTCGATTTTATTACTCAAAGATGTTTTAAGTCCATCTATTTCTTTTGAAAAAACACTTATATTCTCTTCGAGTCCTTTTTTCCTGGCAGTAAGCTCTTCCATCTGCTTTTGCCACTCAGCATCTGTTATCTCCCCTTCTTTTCCATATATATCATCCTCTTCGCAACAGTCTTCATCCTGTGCAAAACTTGCAGTTTGAATAACTATCGTAAAGATGATAAATATGATTAAATAAAAGGTTTTCATATTTTTTGTTATTATTTATAGAATTCGTCAAAGAAGTCACCGATTTTTAATCTGGCATTGATTAAAATAGTAACAGCACCTAATGATCCATCAGGTGTCTTGGTTAATCTTACCGAAGGTCCAATTGCAAACGAACTTAGCGAGAAACCTTCGCCAATGCTTGAGACATATGCCTCCATTAACAGCTGGAAGTTTCGTTTTGAACTCCCAAAAGTAGCATTTATTCTTACATCGAAAACAGAGTTTGCTAAAGTCAATTCCCTTCCAATAAATCCTGCATGTACTTCACCAAGATATTTCGCAACATAAATTTTTGACCTCGTTGACCTGAATACCCTGATAGGATATCTGAATTCGAAGTTTACATAACCACCTTTTACCAAAACATTATTTGGCATAAGTTTATAAGTCTCGTTTGAATCTGCAGCATTATTTTTTATCGGTAAAGGAGGATCATAATCTCCCGTATCCATTGTTGAAAAATATCCTATTTGGAAGAAATTTCCGAATGGTATCACATAATTAATCTCAAGACCAAGTTTTGGAGTGAAAATATTGTTGTAGTTTCCAAACTTACTTTCTCTTTCATCTTTAGTTGCACCTGCGGAACGTTTTAATACGAGCTCTTTAATTCTGGTAGTCACACCAACCGATGCTCCAAGCATATGAAAACTCGCACCTATCATATCTGTCTCTAATGGACCTGAATATGGTGTCCCTAAATGGAAGGAAAAACCGAAACCTCTTTTTATTGGAATTCCTAATGGGTCACCACCGAAGAAGTTTAAGTATTGGTTTATATATGCAACAGAATTCACTATTTCAATTTCCCTTTTTGGAGGGGCTAAAAATTCGCCTATCTTTACTTTTTTAATTGCTTCAACAAAAACTGATGCGTAGTTGTAACCAACCTTGGATAAATTGTATTTATTAATACCTCTCCACTGAACCATAAAACTCATTATTGAATCGGGAACCTGAGACGCTGAATAGGTTTTGGACGTCGGGTCATTTTCATCTCCAACTGTGATAAATTGTAGCTTGGGATCAGTCAAATTAATACAAAGAGTAATTGTACCTAATGGGGGCTCGATACCCAATACAGATTGAATTTCTCTGAATTTTTTATCATCTTCGGTTTTACCATCAATTCTGAAATGGCTCCACGATGTAGGGTCTTTTTCATCCTCTTTAAAAACATATTTGAACATCTTAGAGGGCTCCTCAGTGGATGTCGTTGTAACATTTCCAATGTTTGTATCGAGTGTTGTTGTAGTTACATTCGTATCCATTGAAATTGTAGGTTGAGTTGTTGGTTCTTCAATGATTAAACTGGGTGTTGTAGATGTGTCTACTATTACTTCTTGTGCCGCTAATTTTAAATTAGTACACAAGAAAATCAACATTAAACCGAGCAAACCAATCACCGTTTTTGTAATTTTATTCTTCATTTTTTATTATTAATAATAATTGATTAACAATCTTAATATTTAATAATTATTTGTTTTGTTTTTAAATACTTACCATTTTCCGAAAGAAAAGACTCCAATTTGTGATATCGAGAATTTCGGATTGTATTTATCTTTTACGCTTACTGTAAAACTTGCCTTATATGGCGAATCTTTACTCTTCGACCATGCATCGAATGCCGCTTCAGAACCAAGCAATTGTAATGTTACGTCAAATACTGTGGGACTAACTTGCTTTGTTGATACAGGTCCGCTTATTTTTACATCCAAATCACCTGGATTATTCGATACAATGGTTACCCTAAACCCAATAGAATTCTGAACTGACCTGAGACTTGCATCACTACCACCGGGACCAACCTTCTGGATATCAATTTTAGGTGCTTGTTTTTGTTTAGTTGGTTTTGTATCTGTTGCATCACCGACTCGGAATGTTACCGAACTTTCTCCGCCAAGCGTAATAGATGCCGTTCCTTGCGGAGGAATGGATGCTAGTGTTCTGCCGTCAGCTGTCAATACAAGTGTTTCCGAATACGGATTTTTAATTTTTGATACTGAATACTGTGTCAACTCAACTCCCTGTACAGTCGCTTTCTTTATTTGTTCTGGTTCTTTAATATCTGGTTTCGTTGTCTCTGTTTTAATTCTCATTTGTTCTTGTTGTATTAACGGTGGTGGCATATCTTTCTTTAACTGGTTTAGTTCTGACATTAATTTTTGCATGTCCGCATCCGTATATTTTGCATTTGTATCTATATTGATACTCGGAATCAATCCAAGAGCAAGAATTGAATCTATATATTTTTTTAAAGAATCAGCATATGTTCTTTTCACTACTTGCTTTGCATCAAGCACTTCTTCAAGGTTTAAATCCGCACCTTTAAGTGCTATTACACAAATGACGAAAATATATAAAATCTGATATATTACGAATTTTACATCTCTGCCTTTTTTCATATCCTTTGTAATTTATTATTGAAAAAAGATTAATTTAAAATTTAACGTTTCCCCGCAAGGTAAACAAGATTATCAAGACTCTTCAATGCATTCGAATCTTTTAAATTTGTAATAGTCTCAATTAACATTTGAGATGTCTTTTGTAATTCAACAAGAACCTTTCCGTCAGGCAATTTTATGTTGTTGATTTCGGATCCGATTTTATTAACAGCATCCATATTAGTTTTTAGTGTCGACGAATATTCTGTTGTTTTCTGAACCAGTGATGCGACGTTTGTTAGTGTGTTAAGGGAATTGTTTATTTGTTTTACTAATTCTGGATCAAATACCTTGATGTTGCTCAATTCTGCAATTGTACTTTTTAAAGTTACTATGCTCTTTACGAATTGGTCATTAACACCTTGTGAAAACTTGATGATGTTAAGAATTTGTTCCGCTTCTTCTTTGGAAATTTGCTTAATACCGCCGGTTGTGGCAAGATTCGTTATTAATCCACTGTTTGCTTCTTTTAAGCCCTCGAGCAAAATATCCTGGTTTACGCTTTGGTTATAAAATTCATATTCGGTATCGAATTTGTTGATTTCTTCAGTGATTGCCTGGAACTGTAGTCCCTGTACTTCAAAAACAGAACCGAATAATTTTCCAATTGCAAGTATTAATATTGATTTAACTTCAAATGGTACCGAGAATCCTAAGAATATTGTTGGTCCTTCTTTGATTGAGATTAGAAGTATTGCAGCACCAAGCAATGGCAGGGCAGTCGCTATTGCATCAACAAGTCCACTATAACTTTCAATTATCCTCGAGATGATGTCTTCAGCAGGTCCTTTTGTTGCTATTTGTTTTTTAAGATTTCTATTCGATAAATACGCAAACAATATAAACAGAATATATGCGGCAAATGGTAACCACCAAAATCTTACCGGTTCCACTGCTTGATTTGTCATTTGAGCTCCCGGGAATAAATAACTTGCAAAATTATTGGCTGTACGTCCTAATAATGGTACATAAGACACATCAACAACAAGGGAAAGCAATAAAAGTAAAAATGATGGTAACGCAGATCTTAAAACATCGATTGAGCCTTCACGGTCAATTTGTTTTAAATGTTGTTTTACTATATATGACTTTATCTGTATTAATTCCGAATGGTTTTCCTTTACTGTTCTTATTCTTCCTTGTATTTCTTCATCGGTCATCTGCGTAACGCTTTCAGTAAAGGTCTTACTGAATGATTTAAATGTTGATTTTTCTGCCATATTTGTTGTATTTAAAATTAATAAGAGTTTAAAATACTACACTTTAAGTAAATTTATTCAAAGTAAAGCAATAAGTCAATCTAATAAATTATTTATAAAAAAAAACTGTATTTTATATTCCATTATATCTCTCATATGCTTCAATAATATTTTTTATTAATCGGTGTCTTACAACATCATTTTTGTTAAAATATACAAATTCGATATCCTGAATTCCTTTTAAAACGTTTTGAATTTGAACTAATCCGGAATGCTCTTTCCCGGGTAAATCTATTTGTGTTATGTCCCCTGTAATAATTGCTTTCGAATTCGGTCCTAAGCGGGTCAAAAACATTTTCATCTGCACATTGGTTGCATTTTGTGCTTCGTCCAGAATTACAAATGAATTATTAAGTGTTCTGCCTCTCATATATGCAAGAGGAACAATTTCAATTACATTTTTTTCGATGTATGTTTTTAATTTTTCTATTGGTATCATATCCTCCAAAGCATCATACAATGGTCTTAAATAAGGGTCTATCTTTTCGGATAAATCACCGGGTAAAAATCCTAAGCTTTCTCCTGCTTCTACCGCCGGTCTTGAAAGTACTATTTTTTTTATTTGTTTGTTTTTTAATGCTGAAACGGCAAAGGCTACAGCGAGGTATGTCTTCCCTGTTCCGGCTGGACCTATTGCAAATACTATATCGTTTTCTTTAACTTTTTTTGCGTAAATAATTTGCGTTGCCGTTTTCGGTTTAATGAAATCGTTTTTCTTGTATAGTATTATGCTTTCAATATCAGAATCATTTACCCCAAAGCTGTTTTTAAATGTGTGGTTCGAATTATTGTTGTTATCTGTTAATTCGAGTACAAGCTTTATATCGTTTTGTGTTATCTTTCCCTGTCTTCCCTGAAGAAAAATAAGCTCTTTAAAAATTTTTTCCAGAACGAGAACTTCTTTTTCTTCACCCTTCAAAATGACAGACTCTCCTCGAACGATTATTGCCGTATCAAAATGCTCTCTTAATTCATTAATGTTTTCTTCATTAATGCCGGTTAGGTTTAATATATCTATACCCTGTATTCTTATTGTTTTTTCCGTTAAATTTATTCCTTATCATTTTTAAAAAACAAAGCCTTTATACGATAAGTATAAAGGCTTCTATTATCTAATATTTAATTCTTGTAATCCAAGAATCAAAGACTACTTATTTCTTCTTTTCGTCTTTCTTTGGTTCTTCTTTCTTTACGTCTTTCTTTACGTCTTTCTTTTCATCTTTCTTCACGTCTTTCTTCACGTCTTTCTTTACGTCTTTCTTTTCATCTTTCTTTACGTCTTTCTTTTCGTCTTTCTTTACGTCACCTTCTTCTTTTTTGACAACTTTTTTATGCCAATGTTTCCATTTTTTGGCTTTGTCTAAAGCTGATTTTTCGAGGTCTTTTGTTAAAGCCGGAACTTTTAATACCTGTCCTGGATAGATTAAATTGGGGTTCTTTATGGTTTTTGCAACTTTAGGAGGTGCTGAAACAACGCCTTTTTCGTTAGCTTCCCAAAGAACTGGCCACATTTTTGGATTGCTGTAGATTTCTTTCTTTGCTGCAATCTTATATAAACAATCACCTTTTACTACTGTGTATCCGGATGTTTTTACAACAACTGGACCCCATTTTGCTATATCTTCACCTAATTTTTTGTATCTTGCTGCAAAATCTGGATGACATTTTAATTTCGATTTTCCTAATTCTGCATACATTGCTTCTGCATCTTCTTTTTTACCTTCTTGATTCTTTACAATTGTTTCCAATTTTCCAAGATTTGTTTTGAAGGCATCATATTTATCTTTTCCGCCGCAAGCTGCCCAATATTCGTCTTCAGCTTTTTTTACATCGGCTTTTTTTGTTTCTAATGTCTTTGCAAGAGCGTCTTTATCTTTTGAAAGCTCTGCTACTTTACTGGTCAAATCATTTTTCTTGGCTGTGTAGTCATCTATCTGTTTTTGCCATTCTTCCATAGTCATTTCTTCCTGTGGAGTTTCTTCGTCTTGAGCGAATGCAAATTTGCTGCTACCAATTGCCAAGGAGAGTACCAGTAAAACTAATAATAATTTATGGAATTTCATTTATTAAAATCTCCTTTTAAAATTTTTTTTTAAAGTTTTTTAAAATCGTTTCTTAGAACAGATTATTTGCAGTTTTTTACTGCATCGGCCAATTTGTTGAAGTTCTTTATTGACTCGTCTTGCTTTGCAATTTGTTTTTGCAAATCAGCTTTTTCGCTTTCTAACTTGCTTACATCGCTTTGAAGTTTTTCAACTTCAGCCTTTAAATCAGCTAACTGTTTTAATTGTTCATCATCTGGTCCACCACCGCAGCCGACCAATCCGGCGAAAAATGCGATAGTCAGAAGTGTTATGAACATTTTCTTGAATTTTGCCATTTAAT
>JBAZEQ010000050.1:0-3813 GCA_041653855.1 Ignavibacteria bacterium
GAATAGACTTTTACATTTTGAATAAAATCTGCATTCGGATTTACGGGAAAGATTTTCCCTTTATACCCGAAACTTAATAAATTTTTCATTAACTCCCAGCCAAGTGTTTTTTCTTTTGAAGAAGCACCAACGATAGCAATTGCTTTAGGATAAAAGAAACCATCGAAATAATGAGACATAATATAATATTTTTATTGTTTTTTAAACTTAACAAAATTATGCAATTAAAAAACAACATAAAATTGAAATTGAATTGCATTTTCAATATGCATTTCAGGTGTAATTGATAATGAATAAAAAAAACTTTATTATTATATTATTTTAATTTAATTTTACTATTATGGTTAAAATATTCAATAATGACACAGGTGAGTTAATTGGTGAAATCACCGAAGCTCAATTACAGTTTTTAATAGATAATCTCGAAGAGGAAACAGAAGATGATATTGATTATTATATCAACATTCCTATGATAGAATCTTTCGAAGAAAAAGGAGCTGATGCAGAATTAATCGAAGTCCTTAAAAAAGGTCTTGGTAATAAAGAAGATATGGAAATAAGATACGAGAAAGTTTAGTTTTTTCTATTCACAAGTAATCCGATTAAAAAATATTTCTAAATATTAATTACATTATATATGAAAAAGATTATATTAACATTAGCAGTTTTTATAATTACTTTTAATATATCCAGCTCACAGGATAATGAAGTAATAAAGACTATTAAAAACAGAAAAAGCGTAAGACATTTTACGGGGGAAAGCGTAAGTAAAGACGATTTGAAAAAAATATTGGAATCAGCTATGAACGCCCCGACTGCGGTGAACAAGCAACCCTGGTCGTTTGTAGTAGCTACAGATAGGAAAATATTGGATGCCCTTGCAGACAGTTTACCCTATGCAAAAATGCTGGCTAAAGCAGGTGCGGTGATTATTGTTTGTGCCATTCCCGAAAAAGCTCATGACGGTAAAACCGAATTCGCAATAATAGATTGTTCACTTGCAGGAGAGAATATTTTATTGACAGTGGAATCTCTCGGGCTCGGAGCTGTCTGGACTGCGGCATACCCGTATAACGAAAGAATGAATGCCGTGAGAAATGTTCTTGGAATTCCACAGAATATTATTCCTTTAAATGTTATTCCAATCGGACACCCGACAGGTGAAGATAAGCCAAAGGATAAATTCAACGAAGAAAATATACATTGGGAAAAATGGTAAAATAAATAGTAAATTATTTTCAATACAAATGATTCCACGACTTAAAAGTCGTGGCTACTGAGAAAATTCAATATTCTTTTTTATTAAATTAGCGGTTTCACGACGTCCACCATCGAGCTTGACGGGTCAACTTCGATTTCAAAACCTCTTTTTTGAAAAACAGCTATCATTCTCTGGTTATCCGAAGTAGTTTGTGCTACTATTTTTTTCAAGCCCCAGTGTTTAGCAATTTCAAAACAGTAATCGGTCAGGATTCCACCAATATCCCTATTTTGCCATAAATCGGAAATTAGAATTGCATATTCGACAGTTTCGTGGTCGGGGTCAGCAATTAATCTTCCAACTCCTATTAATTTACGTTTATCCCCTTCCATTATTTCGGCTACGATAGCAATTTCCCTGTCATAATCTATGTAGCAATATCTCGTAGCAACTTCGTGAGATTGCCATTGGAAAAAATATCTGAAACGTGAATAAATAGATTCGCGTGAGCAACTGCCAAGCAATTCCATCCAGAGCGGTTCATCTTCGGGTTTGATAGGTCTGAAAAGTACATCCGTACCATCAGGCAACTTCATTTCCTTAATATATTCTTCAGGATAAGGTTTCATTGCAAGATGTTCATAGGGCTTTAGCGATTTATTAAGCAAAGAAGTATCTACAACAATTCTTGCATCGAGTGCTATTGCACCGGTTTGCGAAATCAAAAGCGGGTTTATATCGAGTTCAATAATTTCAGGATAATCAGCTGCTAAATACGATAGACGAATTAAAATTTCAATTAATCTTTCAATATTGACAGGCGGTTTACCTCTATATCCTTTTAATAAAGGATAAATTTTTAATGATTCGAGCATCTGGAAAGCAAGCCTTTCGTTTAAAGGCGGGAAGCCGATTGTTCTATCTTTAAAAAGTTCTGCGCCCGTTCCGCCCATTCCTGTTAAAATCACCGTTCCAAATGTAGAGTCTTTTTTTATTCCAAGAATCATTTCGATGCTGTCTTTCACTTTCACCATTTGCTGAATTGTTACGCCTTCAATTTTTGCATCCGGCTGTTTTGATTTTACATTATTCATCATACGCTTGAACGCCGAGCGTACCATTTCATCATCTTGAAGATTCAGTTCCACTCCCCCAACATCGGTCTTATGAGAAATATCAGGTGAATGAATTTTCATAACCACCGGATAACCATTTTTATTAGCAATCTCAATCGCCTCATCAAACGAATTGACAAGCACTGGATTTGAAACAGGAATACCATATGCATCGAGTATAGTTTTGGAAACTGTTTCAGAAAGAATTACTGTACCATCTTTATTAATATTTTTCTGTTCACATAGGCATAAATCGGTAAAATCATTTCTGAGTTTATTTCTATCTATCGGAAACTCAACCGGAATTTCTTTCGGAGTTTCATACAGGCTCGATAGATTTTTTGAATAAGAGACTAAAGTCATAAAAGACCGAACTGCTTGCTCGGGAGTCTGATATACTGGAACACCTGCATCGCTTAATATCTGCATACCTTCACGCATACGCTCACCACCAAGCCATGCTGCTAAAATAGGTTTTTTAGTATCAACAGATAATTTCGAAATTTCTTTAGCAGTTGCAGTAGGATTTGTCATTGCTTGAGGAGTTAGAATTACAAGCACTGCATCAACCTCTTTATCCTTCAAGACTATTTGCACTGCTTTCGAAATCCTTTTCGAATTTGCATCTCCAAGTACATCTACAGGATTACTCTTTGACCAGAATGCAGGTAAATTTGAATTTAAGAGTGACAGCGAATCCTCCGAAAGCTCCGATAATTCTCCGTCGTGTTCGATTAAGCTATCGGTTGCCATAACACCCGGACCACCGGCATTTGTAACGATACAAAGTTTCGGACCTTTTGGAATTTTACCTCTTCCAATTAATTCCGTACAATCGAAAATATCACCTATATCGAAGACTCTTGCAATTCCGACTCTTTTAAAAGCGGCATCATAAATAGCATCTTCAGCCGCCATAGCGCCTGTATGCGATGCGGCAACTTTTGCAGATTCGGGAAATCTCCCTGCTTTATATGCCACGATTGGTTTGGAGCGTGCGAAAGAACGAGCCGCAGTCATAAATTTTCTTGCCCGTGAAATTGATTCAATATACAGAACAATTGATTTAGTTTTTTCATCTTCACCAAAAAAATCTATTAAATCCGAAAAATCGACATCGAGTGCATTCCCAACGGAAATGAAATAAGAAAAACCGATTTTCTTTTCGATTGCCCAGTCAAGAACAGAAGTACATAAAGCACCGGATTGAGAAATAAAAGCAATATTTCCATTACGCGGCATACCTGTTGCAAAACTTACATTTAAATTCAACGATGGAACAATAAGACCGAGACAGTTCGGACCCATAACACGCATATTCTCATATTTTTTTATATAATCTTTTATCTGGTTTTCGAGTTTTACACCTTCTTCACCTGTTTCTTTAAAACCGGCAGACATTATAATAATATTTAGAATACCTGATTCCCCGCATTTATTAACGTAATCTGGAACCTGCTCTGCTGATGTGCAAATAACAGCTAAATCAGGTTTATT
>JBAZEQ010000050.1:3823-12002 GCA_041653855.1 Ignavibacteria bacterium
TCGGGATAACATTGTATACCAAGAACGGCTTCAAATTGCGGGTTTACCGGGTATACAACACCACGGAATCCACCGCCGACAAGATTACTAAGCACTTTTCCGCTAACGCTATTTGGATTAATCGAAGCACCTATTAAGGCAATTCTTTTAGGATTAAAAAACGATTCAAGTTTATGAACAGACATAATTCAATTTCAAATTTTCAATGTACAATTTTAATAATAATATTTAAATTACCTTAATTGATTTTCAAATTAAATGTAAATTTATTTATATTTTAAGTATTTAATGTTTTTTAACTATATATTATCTTAACCAATGCAAAATAAATATGTTACAATATACACGTGGAATGTAAACGGAATCAGAGCAATAGCTAAAAAAGGATTTGCCGATTGGGTGAAAAAATCCGGAGGTGATATAATCTGCCTACAGGAGACAAAAGCACAACCGGAGCAAATCCCTGATGAGATTAAAAAAATTAAAGGTTATGAATCATATTGGTTTTCCGCAGAAAGAAAAGGCTATTCGGGCGTAGGAACTTACTCGAAAATTAAACCATTAAAAACAATAAATGGTTTAGGAAACGAAAGATTCGATATAGAAGGACGGGTGATATTTTCCGAATACGAAAAATTTATACTTGCAAATGTATACTTTCCAAATGGAGGCAGAGGACCGGAAAGAGTAAAGTACAAGCTTGATTTTTATGATGAACTCTTTGCATTTTTGAATAAATACAGAGAAAAAAAAGGAGTTATAGTAACAGGTGATTACAATACCGCCCATAAAGAAATAGACATAGAAAGACCAAAAGAGAATGAAAAAAATTCAGGTTTTCTTCCAGAAGAAAGAGCCTGGATAGATACTATAATAAATCTCGGTTATATTGACATATTCAGAAAATTCAATGACAGACCAAAACAATACACTTACTGGGATACAATAACACGAGCAAGAGAAAGAAACGTAGGTTGGAGAATCGATTATTTTATGGTATCGGAAGATTTTGCAAAAAATATTGTTTCAGCTAAAATACATACTGATGTTTTTGGAAGTGACCACTGCCCCGTCTCGATAAAAATTAAAATTTAAAAATTATACTTTAAAATGAGAGCGGTAATATTAAAGCACATCGGTAAAATAGAAGAAATTAAAAAAAATCTTATAATTGAGGAATTACCAAAGCCAGTAATAAAAGATGATGATGTATTAATAAAAATAAAATATGCCGCATTGAATCACAGGGATTTGTGGATTACAAAAGGATTATATGCCGGGATAAAACTACCTGTTGTATTAGGTTCTGACTGTTCAGGAATAATCGAAGAAAAAGGCAGGAATGTTGCTGGATTAAAAATCGGCGATGAAGTAGTAGTAAACCCGGGTTTAAACTGGGGTGATGATGAATTACACCAGGGGAAGAATTTTAGAATATTAGGTTTACCCGATAACGGGACATTAGGAGAATTTATAGCGATAAATAAATCTAATGTTTTCAAAAAGCCGGTTCATTTGAGACCGGAAGAAGCGGCGGCGATTCCACTTGCAGGACTAACAGCATACAGAGCTACATTTGTTAAAGGTGAATTATGCAAAGGAAAAAAAGTATTGGTTACCGGAATTGGTGGTGGAGTATCTACGTTTGCGTTATTATATTCAATTAATTGTAATGCAAAAGTATATGTAACATCAGGCAAAGAAGATAAGATAGAGAAAGCTATAGAACTCGGAGCAAAAGGAGGAATAAATTACAAAAATGAGAACTGGGACAAAGAAATTCTTGAAATTTCTAAGGGTGGTTTCGATTTAATAATAGACGGAACGGGTGGAGAAACAATATCGAAATGCTTAAATGTAATTAATTCGGGAGGAAGAATAGTAAACTATGGTGCAACCACAGGAAACACAAACAATTTCGAAATCAGAAAAATATTCTGGAAGCAGGTCTCACTACTTGGAACGACTATGGGGTCTGACAGAGATTTTAAGAATATGATTGATTTTATTTCTCACAAAAAAATTACCCCTGTTACGGATAAAGTATACGATATTGAGAATGTATGTGATGCATTTATCAGGATGGATAAATCCGAACAATTAGGGAAGATAGTAGTAAAAGTTTCATAAATTAAAACTCGTATCCGAATTAAAATTCAAATACGAGTTTTAATAATTTTTTTCTATATCGATAGATATTATTTTTCCTGCTTAAACTCTTTTCATTTCTTCGAGTTTTTTTCTAACTTCATTCAATTCTTTGTTAATATCATTGTATTCTTCTTTTATCTCGACATCATAATCAATTTTATCGTCAAATAACAGGTTATCGACCGGACGTTTTTCCCGTGGACTTTTAATTTTTTCCGTAAAAGTCTTTACACCTTTTATTAATGCGTTATAAAAATTTATCGTATCATCGATTGGTTGTTCAATTTTTTTCTGCAAGTTGTTTTTGAAATCATAAATGTCTTCTGTAATGTCTTTAACTCTTTCCGTAACCTTTTTAACCGTATCTATATTTTCTTCAACTTTTCCTGAAATCGTATTAAGTTTTTTTACAAGTTCCAGAGTATCATCAATCAAGGGTTCCAGCCTTACCTTAAAATTATTTACATCTTCTTTTAATTCTTCGGTCTTCCCTATTAATTTTTTTAAATAACCAGTTAGAGAAAAAATCAAAACAATGAAAGCAATAAATAATACTATCTGAATGATAATAGAAATGCTAAGTAATATTTGGTAAGTATCAGTCAATTCTTATAATTTTTAATATTTTTAAAAAGAACTTTTAGCTTTTGTTCTTTTCATCGTTATATGCATCAATACCTGCTTTAAAAGCGTCTTTTATTCTGTCGGTTTCAACGGTAATTTTTTCTTTTGTTGTACTGAATTTATCAGACGCTTTTTCTTTTGCATCGCATAACAAAGAATTTGCATCATCAATAAGACTGCTTGCTTTCTTTTTAGCATCCTGAATTAATTGTTCGGATTTTTTCTTTCCCTCATTAATTAATTCATTTGCTTTTTCTTTTGCTATCTGCATATATTCGGCAGTATCATCGAGGAACTCATCCTTTTTCATTCTGATGTCATTTCTCAATTCCCTACCCGATTTTGGTGCATAAAGAAGTGCAATTAGACCTCCAACTATGCCACCGGCTAAGAATCCAACCATTAATCCTTTTGCCATTTTATTTTCTTCCATAATACTTTACTCCTTATAAAAAATGTTTATTAATAAATATCCGCAAATGGAGTAATTACAATATAATAATTATAATTACTGTATTTCGGATTACAAAATTAAAATATTAATATATTAACGATAAATCAATTGATAAAAAAATACGCAAAATATTAAATATTAATAGCTTCTCCAAATGCAACACCTGCCGCTTCCATAACTGATTCGGATAGAGTAGGATGTGCGTGTATTGTATTTATTATTGACTCTCCAGTACCTTCAAGAGATTTCAGCATAAGAAGTTCGCTGATTAATTCTGTAGCTTCAGAGCCTACAATATGAGCACCCAGCAATTCACCATATTTTTTGTCGAATATCAGTTTTACAAAACCGGTAGTTTCTCCCATTGCTCTTGATTTTCCATTAGCTGAAAACGGAAATTTGCCGACCGAAATATCATAGCCCTTTTCTTTTGCTTTTTCCTCTGTTAATCCAACCGAAGCAACCTGCGGCTGGCAATATGTACAGCCCGGAATATTTCCGTAATTAATATCTTCCTTATTCAAACCATATATTTTCTCAACGCAATTTATTGCCTCTGCCGATGCTACGTGTGCGAGCCAGGGTTTTCCTTTCGGGTCAATCAAAGCAACATCACCGATGGCATAAATTCCATCTACATTAGTTTTATAATTTATATCTACTTTTATACCGTTTTTGAACAACTCCACTCCCAAATCTTCTAAGCCAAGATTACCGATATTTCCTGTTACACCTACCGCAAGCAATACGACATCAGTTTCAAACGTTTCGTTTACTTTTCCCGATACGGTAGTAAATACTTTATCTCCTTTTATTTGTACATCTTCGGTTTTTGTACCAGTATATATTTTTACCCCAAGTTTTTTAAATTCCCTTGCAACCGTATCAGATATTTCCTTATCTTCGACAGGTAAAATCTGTGGTAACATCTCAATAATAGTAATTTCAGCTCCGAATGCATTATAGAAATAGGCAAACTCCATTCCAATAGCACCGCTACCCACTATCAACATTTTTTCCGGGATTTTTTTCTGAAGCATAGCACCTGTGGATGATAATATTTTATCTTCGTTGAATATAATATTACCAAGTGTTCTTGCTCTTGCACCCGTAGCAACAATAGTATGCTTTGATTTTATTACATCGATTACATTACCATCATTATTTGTTATGCTAATTGTTTTATCCTTATTAAACTTACCTGTTCCGTTTAAAACAGTTATGTTATTTTTCTTCATTAAATACTGAACACCTTTTTCAGAAGCCAAAGCAACTTTTCTTGAACGGTCAATTATTTTAGAGATATCAAAACTAATGTTTTCCGCACTAATTCCGTGTTCTTTTAAGTGTTTCATTGAATTCATTAATTCTGCATCTTTTAAAAGGGATTTTGTAGGAATGCATCCCCAGTTTAAACAGACACCACCCAGCTTATCTCTCTCAATGATTGCTGTTTTAAAACCAAGCTGAGAGGCTCTTATTGCTGCGGTATATCCGCCCGGTCCGCTTCCTATTACTGTTAAGTCAAATTCCTGCATATTATAATTATATTTATTTATTTATCTGAATGTGTTAATTTAATAATTATGAGATATTAACTCAATATAATATTTAATATAATGTACAGAATAAAAGACCTGAAACTTGGTCTATATTATTTCAGAGATATTCTTTTAATATTACTATTAATCCTTATAACACTTTCAGCAGGGATTGCCGGATTTATTATTATAGAAGATTACACATTCCTAGAAGCTTTTTATATGACTGTTATTACTATATCAACAGTGGGATTCCAAGAAATCCATCCTTTTTCCGATGCAGGTAAAATATTTGCTTCTATATTGATTATCTTAAGTATAGGTATTTATTTTTATGGAGTTACATCACTTGCAAAATATATTATAGAAGGTGAATTCAGAAAATTTTATAAACATTACAACGTGAATAAAAAAATAGATAAACTCGAAAACCACGTAATTGTATGTGGTTACGGCAGGACGGGCAAGCAAATATGCATGGAATTAAAAGATGACAAAATACCTTTTATCGTTATAGAAAGCCGTGAAAATGTTATAGAATATATAAAATCAGACGAAAACATTTTGTTTTTAGATGGAAATGCCACAGAAGAAGAAACATTGCTTTTAGCGGGGATAAAAAAAGCAAAAGCAATAATCACAACACTACCCGAAGACCCCGACAACGTATATGTAGTATTATCTGCAAGAGAATTAAATCCAGATATTTCAATAATCAGCCGAGCATCAGTAGAATCTTCTGAAAGTAAATTAAAACGTGCCGGAGCAAACAATGTAATTATGCCTGAAAAAATAGGAGGTGCTCATATGGCGGCACTGGTTACAAAACCATACATAACAGAATTCATAGCAAACTTGACCGGGCAGGGTTCTGATATTAACCTCACATTCGAAGAACTTTCTTTGAGTAATATTTCCGACGAATATAAACACAAATCTATCCGTGATCTCGATATAAGGAATAAAACAGGAGCAAATGTAATTGGATTAAGGATGAACAACGGAAGATATAAAATTAATCCTTCACCCGATACACTTATTGACCCAAATTCAAAATTGATTTTACTTGGTTCACAAAAACAAATTCAGGAAATTAGAAAACTTATTTCCGGATTGTAAGTAATGTTCACAAACAAAATTATTCATATCAACAAGAAATAAGTAAGAATTTTAAAAATTAGCAGATTATTGGAAGTTCCGTACAATTGTTCGAAATTTTTTCATCAAATTATCTTCACTTAATTTATTACTTGATTATATTGATTATTTTCTCTAATGTTATATAATATTTTCTGTCTAAAATAAATTATATTTTGATAAATGTATAAATCCCGTTACTCAAATCTATTTCATACAGGATACAATTAGATTATATAATACATAAAACACATAATAGTATATACCACCGTCTTAAAAGTGTCATGCAATAATTCAAAGTTCAATTAGTTTTAAATATTTTTTAAAGAATTAATTTTTTTTTCACATTATAGAAATTTTATTTTAAAAGAGGGATTATTAAATCAAGCTTTTTGATTTTTAATTATTTCTTTTATAAATTAAATACAAAAAAATAATTTCTTAAACTAAACTTCGGAGGAATAAATGAAACACCTAAGTATTTTCCTGATCTTTCTGTTTCTTATTGTAAATTTATCCAGCGCACAGTTTAAGTACGAAAATCCAATTTGGATAAAAAATAATACCGGGACAGCTTTGACAGACGTACAGGTATTAATTGTAGTTAATACTTTGACACCAATCTCTGCCGGATGGATGCAGGCAAACGGTAACGATATAAGGTTTGTTACGACTTGCAACAGTACAATATATTTAGGACATTGGGTAGAGGGATACCTAAATACAGATACAACTGCAATTTGGGTAAATGTTCCGTCTATCGGGGCAAACGATTCAACCGAGATATATATGTATTATGGTAATAGTACAGCAACAAATATTTCGACAATATCTGTTTTCTATGGACCTCACTCTTCAACTGACAGCGTTGTAGTAACATCAACAAATACCATTAGCAATTGCCAAAGAGGTTTCAGGTTTACTGCAAACGAAGATGTACTTGTAGCATATTTCGGTAAACGAATTCCAAATGCAACGCAACGATACCTTACTCTATTCGATTTTACAACTCAAGCAATTCTTGCTCAAATTCAGGTTGATGGGGGTACATCAGGGGTTTACAATTACAATTCCTTAACATCTCCGTT
Source organism: Ignavibacteria bacterium (assembly GCA_041653855.1). Classification (GTDB taxonomy): domain Bacteria; phylum Bacteroidota; class Ignavibacteria; order Tepidaquicellales; family Tepidaquicellaceae; genus FEN-1279. The sequence goes on from JBAZEQ010000050.1 coordinate 10,819, forward strand.
ATGGTTGAAGTCAGGTCAACAATATGTAATGGAGCTTTTTAACGGTACAGGTGATATGTATTATTACGGTCTTAGTTCTCAAATGGGGCAGCACCTTACCTACGGTGCTATGATGTATTGTAATAATTGTACCCAAAATACATTCCCGACAACAATCTTGACTACACAACAACATTATGGTTGTCCTGATTTTTTATATTACACAAAACAAAACGTATCTCCGGCTCCAACATACAGTGTTCTACCTCCGACTGACACTGTTACACCTGCAATACCAACAGGTTTATCTGCCAGTGGAACAAACCTATCGGCAATTTTACAATGGAGTAAAAATACAGAGTTTGATATAGCACAATACAGTATTTATCAAAATACAACTAATAATCCAGTAACAGCTACATTTAAAGGGACAGTTATCCATCCGGATACTACTTATTATGCAACCGGATTGACTAACGGAACGTCTTACTACTTCTGGATTAAAGCTGAAGATGGTTATTGTGTTCCAAGGGTAAGTGATTTCAGCACGGTAGCTACATGCATACCTGTTGGGATTACTAAAATAGATAATAATATACCAAACAATTATTATCTATCACAAAATTACCCGAATCCATTTAACCCTATAACAAAAATTAAATATGGATTAAAAAAGCAATCCAATGTTTCGCTGGATATCTATGACGCACTCGGAAGGCTTGTAAAAACATTAATAAAATCAAATCAGCCTGCGGGTAATTATGAAATTGATTTTAATGGACAAGAATTTGCAAGCGGTATATATTTCTGTAAATTGGTTAGTGCCGATTTTACAGCATTAAAGAAAATGGTATTGATTAAATAAAAATATTTTTATCTAAAATAAAAAAAGCCGCAGAAATTTCACCTGCGGTTTTTTTTATTAAATAAAATTAACTTAATTTTATACTTGATTATATAGAAGATTTTACATAATGTTAAGCAAATTGATATATGGCGTAAAGATAATTAATATTAATTAAATAGATAAAATTCTGTTAACTCACTCAAATCTTGAAGACAGAATTTAAAAATGATTGTATAATTACAATAATTAGAAATCATTAAATACCACCGAAACAAAAACGTCATATAATACTACATAAATAATTTATTCTTTTTTTTTAGTAATTTTGATCAAGATTTAGTTTATTATTAGAAATAAG
>JBAZEQ010000051.1:0-11981 GCA_041653855.1 Ignavibacteria bacterium
GATAAGTATCGAGGATTTAGAATGGGGAATAAGAATGACTAAATCCGGGTTGAAATTTAACTATGTTGAGAATGCCGAGGTCTTTCACCTACATAAGAAAAACGATATCGGGTCGAAAAATAAAATCAAATTTGTAATTAGAGGAAGAACCGTGTTTTTAAGGAAATATTTTAGCGTAATTAACTTATTAAAAGAAATAAAAAAAATACTTGATTATTCAATGAAGTTCGGTTTCTTTTTCACCGCTAAGAATTATTACTTTGGTCTTAGAATTAAGATTAATAAAGGTAACTACGAATTCAATACTTTCAAAAAAAATTATAATAAATATTATTTTGATTTCACAAAAAATATTAAGAATATTAATTAAATTTTATTCGATAATTTATTCTTTCTGTCACTACAAGTTAGGATTTAATTTAAAAGGACTGGGTTTTATAATATCTTTTATTAAGCATCCGTATGTTGTCGAATTTGAGAATTATAAAATGATAATAGAACCGCATATTTCGGGAGCCTATGGCTTATTAGCAGGTGGCGTAGTAAGTGAACCGGAAACGCATAAGATATTGAATTTTATAGATTCGAATATAAATGAGAATTATTATTTTATTGATGTAGGTGCAAGTGTCGGAGAATTTGTACTTCTTATGGCATCGAAGGAAAAAATAGTGAAAGTAATCGCTTTTGAACCGAATGTAAAAGAATGTGGAAATATTATGAAAAGTGCAAATCTAAATTCTTTTTCCAAAATCATTGTAAATTCTAAAGCGGTTTATGATAAAGAAGGAGTAATAGAATTTAATTTCAGCGATAAATCTTTGGTTGGAAGTTCGATATTTAAAGATGATATTAACAAAAAATCTCATACTGAACAGGTTGATGTTACTACGCTTGACGAAGAATTGAAAAATTTGACCGGAAATATGATTATATTAATGGATATAGAGGGTGCTGAATTCGGTGCAATCAAAGGCGGATTAAATATTATTAATAATATTAAACCGTTAATTATTTTTGAATATAATCATAAAAGTCAAAAGTATTTTAGTCTAAAAGAAATCAGAAGTGTTTTAAATGACGATTATGAAATTTATAGATTGAGAACAGATGGAAGATTAGATTTGGATTTCTCGAAAACTCAAAATCTATTGGCAGTAAATAGAAAAAGTCTTTTTTACACACATCTTCATAAATTATTTATTAAGTAATTGTCTAAAAAATTATTATTCTTTGCTTCCTCCAAAGGTATTGGATTGACATACCATTTAACCGTATTTTCTAAATATATCAAGTTAAAATATAATGATGTCGTTGTACTCTCAGGTAACAAAGAACAATATAAAGGTCTTTTTGATGAACTTGATGAATCGGAAATAAAGTATTATAGAGTCAATGGTCTGGATGAGATAAAAAACTTTTTAAGAAATATTAAAGGATTTCTTAATATTGTTAAATCTGAAAACCCTTACGTTTTACACGCTCAAACAAATACTCATCTGTTTTATTGTCTTTTTGCAAAGATGATATATGGTAAAAAGATAATTTATACGATACATAGTTATAGAAATAGCAAAGGTAATATTCGTGAATTTTTAATGTCAATTGCATTATCGGTTTTTTGTAATCTGTTCGTAGATTATACAAATACACTTTCAAGCATAGTTCGGAAACATTTTAATAATTATTTCCTTAAAACGGATTTTTTAACATTAGGGTACGAACTTCCCCCTCCAAGATTAAGTTTTAATACGGAATTTTTTACTGTTATATATGCCGCAAAATTTAATAAATCAAAAAGGCATTTGAAGCTTTTAGAAGCATTAATTCCGATTTTAAAAAAACACAATGATATTAAAGTAATCTTACCGGGTGATGGAGAAACATTAAAAGAATGCAAAGAATTAGTTAAAGAAAATTGTGTTAATGATAATATATTGTTTCCCGGCTGGGTTGATCGTAATGAACTTGAAACGTATTATTTAAAAGCAAGTATTGCAGTTGTTACTTCGAAATCTGAAAACGGAGGTCACGCAATTGTCGAGCCGTTAGCATATTCTTTACCTTTAATATCTACAAAAGTAGGAATAGCACCGGATGTTATTGTAAATAATGAAAACGGATATTTATATGATATTGATGATATGGATAACCTGCGTAAACACATACTCTACTTTTATAATGATAGAGAGAAAATAATAAAATTCGGAAAAAAATCTTACGATATTGCTTTGGAGAAGCTCTCGTGGGAAAAAATATCCGAAATTTATGTGAAGGTCTTAAATGAAATATAAATTGCTTTTATTAGTTCGTTGCTTCTATTATATTACAAGCTAAATTTGTAATAATATTATTAAATTACCCGTCAGGATATTAAATTTTATGATATGTTTTTTTAAAATTAGAAAAGAAGATTGAAGAATAGAATTATTTTTTTTACACAACTTCCTCCGCCTTATGCAGGTCCTGAAGCAATGACGGAAATGTTTTTGGATTATCTTAGAAAATGGGATGAGAATATTGTTGTAATCAATTCGAGAATAAAGAAAAGAAATTTTGAAAAGGGAAAATTTGATATTAGTTCGCTTCTTAGATTTTTAGTACTTTATATTAGATTAATAAGTAAGTTTGTTTATCCCAAAAATAAAATTATCTATTTAACTATAGCTTGTGGAAAAATTGGTTTTTTAAGAGATTTCGTTGTGATTATGACTTCTTATTTATTCAGAAAAGATATTGTGGTACATTTGCACGGAGCTAATTTTGATAACTTTTATAAAAATTCGGGTAAGTTTATAAAATACTTAGTAAGAATGTCCTGGAGCAAAGCAAAAATAGCAATCGCACTATCAGAGACACTTAAAAAAAATCAATTTATAAACATTGCTCCAGAAGTACGTTTTGAAATTGTTCCTAATGGTGTAGATGTAAAAAAGTATTTAATAAATAATGATAAATATAATAGGGAAAATATAAAAATTTGTTTTCTTAGCTCACTTTCTTTTACTAAGGGATTCTATGATTTAATAACCGTTTATAAAAAACTAAGGAATAAATACGGAGAAAAAATTAGTTTTAACTTCGCAGGCGAAATATCGATATCGAAATTTCAATTATCTGAATTTTTAAATAAAGATATTAAGAATTATTATTTAAAAAATCACGCTGAAATAATTAATGATATATTGAAATTTGTGGATAAATGTGGTGATTTTGGTGCAAATTATTGGGGAGTAATAAACAATAACGAGAAAAAATCGAAGTTTTTTAACGAATCGGATATTTTTATCCTGCCTTCCTATATGGAAGGTGTTTCTATGGCAATGTTAGAGGCTATGGCATTCGGTTTACCTGTGATTACTACTACTGTCGGTGGACATCCCGATGTAATCGAGGAAAATATGAATGGTCTATTAATACAACCGGCGGATAAAGAAAAGTTGTTCGAAAAAATAGAATATTTATTAGTTAATCCAGATAAAAGAAAAGAATACGGGATTAATAATATGTTGAAAATCAGTAATGAGTATAATGGTGAAATATCTGCAAAAAAATTATATAATATTTTTAAAGAAATCATATAAATATAATTTCAAAAAACACGATATTTATATAAATTGTTAAATTATTTTGATTAAATAATAATAGTTTGAACTTGTTAAGGTAAAATAAATGGTTTATAATAATAAAATAGCCGAAACGTTATATTTTATTTCTCCTCACATTATTAAAAATTGTTTATTCTCATTATATGGTTTTTCTCAAAAGAAGGGGAGGTATGGAGGTCGTTATAAATATTATTATGATTTTCTGACGGAATCTCAATTTTGGGATTCGAAAAAACTACAGGATTATCAGAAAAATGAAATTGAGAAAATTATTGATGCTATCAAGGATGTTCCGATATATAGAGATAGAGATTTAAAATCTATTGCACAATTTCCAATATTATCAAAAGATAATATTAGGTCTGATTTCGAAAAATACTTGAATATTCGATTAAAAAAAATACCTCACAAATGGAATCACACGAGTGGAACTTCGGGACAATCTTTAGTTTTTCCTTTAACGGTGGAAACGTTACAAAGGGAATATGCGTTCAGGGCTATCCATTATAGCTGGGCAGGTGTATCATTAACAAAAAAAGAACCTATTGCAATGGTTGCGGGTCATCCTGTAGCATATTTTAAAAGGAATAAACCTCCGTTTTGGACTTATGATTTTAGCAATAATTGGTTATTGTTCTCTTCATATCATTTAACCGAAGATAACCTGAAATACTATGTAAAAGAATTGGATAAATTTTCACCTGTATTAATTCACGGATATCCATCATCTATATATTTATTAAGCCTTGCGTATAAAAAATGGGGTCTGAATAAATTAAAATTAAAAGGAATTTTTACAGCTTCCGAAACGCTTCTCGATTATCAAAGGAAGGAAATTGAAAGTACGTTTCAAGTTAAAATATTTAATTGGTATGGAAATTCGGAAATGACTGCTAATATAGTTGAATGTGAAAAAGGAGAATTGCACTTAAAATATGAGCATAGTTATGTGGAAATTTTAAAAAATGATAATACTTTCGCAAAACCGGGAGAGATAGGGCGGTTAATTTGTACTGCGTTTACAAATATTGCATTCCCGTTGATTCGTTACGATATTGGTGATGTAGTAAAAATTTCGGAAAATCAGAATTCGAAATGCGGTAGGGGAGGTCTAATTATTGATTCTATTGAAGGTAGAAAAGAAGATTATATCTTTACTCCGGATGGAAGAATTATAGGCAGGCTTGACCATTTATTTAAAGATAGTGTGAATATTATTGAAGCTCAAATATATCAGGATAATATTGAATCAGTTGAATTAAAAATTGTCGTAAACAATGAATTTTCTAAAAAGGATGAAGAAAAATTGTTGAGAGAGTCAAGGTTGAGATTGGGGGATTCTATTAAAATCAAAATCGAAATTGTTCCGTTTATTCAAAGAAATGAAAACGGGAAATTCAGATTTATTATTTCAAAACTATATCAAAATATAAATTTAAAATAGATATGTTTATTTTATTAAATCCGACGAACAATTTTAAACGGTCTGTTAGAAATTAAAAAATTATGTGCGGAATAACCGGACTATTTAATATTGGTAATGAAAACATTCTTAAAGAGATGACATCTTCTATTTATTATAGGGGTCCTGACGATGAGGGTGTTAAATGGTTTGGTAAACACAATTCTGGAATTGGGAATAGAAGATTAGCTATAATCGATTTATCTTCATTAGGGCATATGCCTATGTCGAATGATAAAAAAAATTTATGGATTACATTTAACGGCGAAGTATATAATTACAAAGAAATTCGTGAAGAGCTTATCTCGAAAGGATATAAATTTAAATCGGATAGTGATACAGAAGTTGTTTTAAAGGCATACGAAGAATGGAGTGAAAACTGTCTGCAAAAATTTAACGGAATGTATGCATTTATTATATTTAACTCCGATGATAATTCCTTCTTTGCTGTACGGGATAGAATCGGTATCAAACCTTTTTATTACTGGAAAAGTGATAATTCCATAATAATTGCGTCGGAAATAAAAGCAATCTTTGAAACGGGATTAGTCGAAAAAACTCCTGATTTGTTATCACTGTGCACACCTACGCGATTCCAAATATATCCGCATACAGGTTTCAAAGATATATTTAAACTTCCGGCAGGTTGTTATTTATCTTTTAAAAATAACGAACTGAAAATTATAAAATATTGGGATTTATATCCAATAGAAAATGATAAAATAACTTTAGCGGACGCTAAAGAAAGATTGGATTATCTTCTCTCGGATTCTGTCAGGTTGCAAATGATTTCGGATGTTCCGGTTGGTATTCTCCTCAGCGGGGGGCTTGATTCCTCGATTATAGCAGCTTTGATGAGAAAAAATTATAACGGAGATATACATTCTTTTACAATAAAATTTTCAGAGTCTGACCAGAAATTCGAACAGGCTTCTGATGATAGTTATTATTCAAAAATTGTTTCGGATAAATTTGGTTTTAAATTAAAAATATTGGAAATTAATCCGGATATAGAAGATTTATTACCCAAATTAATCTGGCATCTCGATGAACCTCTTGCTGACCCTGCTGCTATTAATACATATCTGATTTGTGAACTGGCAAAATCTAAAGGGATATCTGTATTATTGAACGGGATGGGAGGAGATGAAATTTTTGCAGGGTACAGAAAGCAATTAGCTTGTCTTAGAGCTGATTTATATCAGGATTTAGTGCCTTCTTTTTTAAGAAAATCTACTGAAGATGTCTTTTCGAAATTACATGTGGCATCTAAATCGAAAGGACATAGAAGAATCCGATGGATAAAAAGATTTCTATCCTTTGCCTCACTTCCTCAATATGAAAGATTTCTTGTCTCGGATTTGTCGTTTAATAAGAGCTCTTTTGAAAATTTGTTTAAACATAAAGTGAGTTATGAAGAATCAATTTTCTATAAATCACAAAAAATAAATTTTGAAAATCCGGAATTATCTTATCTCACAAAAATGTGTCTAAATGATACAAAGACATTTTTACCCGGACACAATTTACTTTATTCGGACAAGTCATCGATGGCGGCAAGTGTGGAAACCCGTCCACCACTTGTTGATCACAGAATAGCGGAATTTATGTTTACTTTACCTGTTAATTTTAGAATTAAGCGAAATAATCAAAAATATTTTTTGAAGGAAGTTGCAAAAAAATATTTACCTAAAGAAATAATAAATCGTCCGAAAGCACCTTTCGGTTCCCCTTTAAGGTCATGGTTAAGGGGACCTCTTACTGAAATGGTGGATGATTTATTATCAGAATCGGCAATAAAAAAAAGAGGGCTGTATGATGTAGCAACCGTTCGGGATATTATCGAGAAAGATAGAAACGGAATGGAGGATAACGCTCATTTTATATGGATATTATTAACTAACGAAATATGGTTCAGAACTTTTTTTAATAATTAATTATGAAACAAATTATACAATATCAAAAATCCGGTGAAATTACAATTGAAGATTTACCCGCTCCGGTATTAAAACCGGGAACGGTACTCGTAAAGAATGTTAGTTCTTTAATCAGTTCTGGTACGGAGAGAACATCGGTAGAAACTGCTCAAGCCTCTATGATTGGAAAAGCAAAATCAAGACCGGACCTTGTAAAACAGGTAATGGATAATATTAAAAAAGAAGGGTTAATTTCGACGTACAATAAAGTTCAAAACCGTCTTGATAATTATAAAGAACTTGGTTACAGCTGTGCGGGAGTAGTAATAGAATCTTCGTTAGATGATTTTAAACCGGGTGATAGAGTCGCCTGTGCTGGTTCAACTGCAAATCATTCGGAAATCATACGAGTTCCAAAAAACCTAATTGTCAGGATTCCCGAAAATGTTTCTTTCGAAGAAGCAAGTTTTGCTACTTTAGGCTCAATTGCTTTACAGGGTGTAAGACAATCCGAAATTAAAATCGGTGAAACGGTAGCCGTGATAGGTCTTGGTTTAATCGGTCTTATAACCGTTCAGATTCTAAAAGCAGGTGGGTGCAGAGTTATAGGAATCGATATTAATGATTCGAATTTCGAGCTGGCTAAAATACTTGGATGTGATATCTGTTGCCTGTCTGATACCGATTCACTGAAAATCGTAGAATCATTTACGAGTGGGTATGGCACAGATGCAGTAATTATAACTGCAGGGACAAAATCAAACGAACCCGTAGAGTATGCTCTTGAATATGCGAGAAAAAAATCCAGTATAGTTATTGTTGGGGCAGTAAATATGAATATTCCTCGTTCACCATTTTATGAAAAGGAACTGGATTTCAAAATTTCTTGCAGCTATGGTCCCGGAAGGTACGATAAGCAATACGAAGATGCCGGTATCGACTACCCCGTCGGTTATGTAAGATGGACCGAAAACAGGAATATGAAAGCAGTACTTGATTTGATTTCTCAAAATAAACTGGATGTTAAATCTCTTGTTACTCATAAATTTAAAATAGAAAACGCAATTAATGCATATGATATTATTACTGGAAAGAAAAGTGAAAGGTACATTGCGATTTTAATTGAATATCCTGTAGCGAAAAATGTTGACAGTAAAAAATTTATAAATATAAAATCCAAAGAGTATCAACCGTCAAAACCCATTATCGGTTTTATCGGGGCGGGGAATTTTGCTCAGTCTAACCTGCTTCCTCACCTTAAAACTGTTAAAGCAAACCTGCGTGGCGTTTGCACGTCTACTCCCGTGAATTCTAAATCGGTTTCCGAAAAATTTGGTTTTGAATATTTTACAACTGACTATTCAGAGATACTAAATGATGAAAAAATTAATACTGTTTTTATTGCTTCCCGTCACGATTCTCATGGTAAATTTGTAGCGGATGCTATTAAAAAAGGAAAGCACATATTCGTCGAAAAACCGATTGCAATTTCAGAGAAAGAGATAGAATCTATAAGAAATTCTTACGATACAAAAAAGATTTTATTTGTTGGATTTAACAGACGCTTTTCCGGACCTTTCGAAGATATTAAAAAATTCTTTGAAAATAACCTCGAACCTTTTATAATAAATTATAGAATTAATGCCGGATTAATTCCAATTACTCACTGGATTCAACAACCTGAACAGGGCGGTAGAATTGTAGGTGAAGTGTGTCATTTTATTGATACTATAACTTTTTTGGCAGGCTCGAGACCTGTTAAAGTATATGCCGAGTCAATCAGTTCGGATAATTCCAAAATGATAGATAATGATAATGTTAATATTATAATTAAATATGAAAATGGTTCGGTAGGTAATATTTTATATGTTGCGAGTGGAGATAGTTCCCTCCCAAAAGAATATTGCGAGGTATTCGCCGGAGGTAAAACCGCAATTATGAGTAATTTTAAAGAAGTATATTATTATAATAATAGTAAGAAAACAAAAAAAACATACACGGGAAACAAAGGACACAAAGAAGAAGTGTTACATTTTATCAAATTGCTTGAGGGAAACGATAAAATCAAATTGACTGCGGATTCTATTTTCGATACGTCGTTATTAACATTAAAAATTCTTGATTCATTAAGAACGGGAAATCCGAATTTTATATAAACTAAGTGAAAAACATAAAAAACAGCGTTTTACGGCTTGAGGAATACATAATATCTGAGGATTATAAGGGATATGACCCTTATGATTCTCTTATGTCACCAATTTTCAAACTTCCGGTATTAAAATCGAATAAACTATTAAGATTTGGCTTCCAGCAAGTATATAGAAGAATCCCTTTTAATACAAGAAGTCTAATTGGAATTAAAAAAGGATTAAATCCGGTTACTTTAGGCTTGTGTATTCAGGCTTATTCTTATTTATCGAATGTTTTTAGTGAGAGAAGAGATTTTTATGAATCGGAAATTGAAAAATTATTGGTAAAACTGATTGAATTAAAATCTAAAGGATTCAGTGGTACTTGCTGGGGATACGATTTCGATTGGGAAGCACGTTATGCTAAAATTCCTGCATTTTACCCAACTGTTGTTGCAACCGGAATAATAACAAATTCACTGTTTATTAATTATAAACTTTTAAATAATGCTAAATCCCTTGAGTTGTGCAAAGATGCAGTTGATTTTGTAATGAAAGACTTGAATAAAAGTTACGAAGGAGATAATTTTTGTTATTCATATTCCCCGGGTGATAAACAAAAAGTATTAAATGCAACAATGAAGGGTGCAAGATTATTGAGTCAGGTATATTCCGTAACGAAAGACGATAATCTGTATCTTGAAGCAAAAAAAACCGTTGATTACGTTTTAGATAATCAGAATCCTAATGGCAGCTGGTCTTATTCCAGAGGAGATGCACGAAAATGGATAGATAACTTCCATACTGGTTATATCCTTGATGCTTTAAAAGATTTTATTTACTATACAAATACTAAAGATTACTTATCTTGTCTTGAGAAGGGTTATGATTTTTATTTACATAGTTTTTTCTATAAAAACGAAATTCCAAAATATTATGAAAATAAAATTTATCCCATAGACTCTACAGCGATATCTCAGTCTATTTTAACCCTGGTTGGATTTGGGAATATTAAACTTGCAAATAGAATTGCGTTATGGGGAAATACAAATATGAATTGTGATAAAGGTTATTATTACTTTCAAAAATCGAAATTATATATTAATAAAATTCCATATATGAGATGGGTAAATGCATGGATGTTTACTGCCCTTTCATATTTACTGTATAAAACAATTTCTTTAAAAAATGACAGAAAATAATATTATTGTTTTCATTATTCTGGTAATGATTAATGGGGTCCTGACGAGAATACTCCTTCAGAATTTAAATTACTATTTAATGGATAAAGGAATCTATGGCATTGATATAAATAAATCTCATCTGCCAAAATTGCCTGAAGAAGGTGGCTTATCCATCACTATTAGCTTTGTTTTTTCTTTAATATTATTTTGGTATTATTTTAGTTTTGAAAATATAGCTCCGCTTCTTATAACAACTCCTCTTATTTGTTTATTAGGTTTTGTTGACCATTTCAGAAATATTAAGCCTTATCCGAAATTCTTTTATACTGCTGTAATAGGCTCTGTTTTTTCGATTTATTATATTCGTATGATGCCAAGTTCTTTTGTATATAGTATTATGCTTGTTCTGGTAATTAGTATTTCTTATGCGGTTTTAGTTAATGCTTACAATCTTTTAGCAGGGTTTAATGGACTGGAATCGGGTGTTACTATGATTTCGGGATTTGCTCTGTCGATATTTTTTTATTATAATGGTCATCGTGCAGAAGCCGGTATTTGCTATTTATTGCTTTCAGGGTATTCGGTATTCTGGCTTTTTAATAAATATCCTGCAAAGATTTTCATAGGTGATACTGGTACGCTTGTACCTCCATCTGTGTTTTTCGGACTTGGTCTCCTAACCGGTCATATCCTTCCCGTAGTGTTTGTTATGATACCGCATATCCTTAATATTGTTATTAAGTATATAAGTATTGGTGTAAAATCACGTTCGGATTTAAAACCTTTAATCCTCAAAGACGGGTTATTGCATTTTCCCGAACAAAAATATTATTCTCTAATTCGTTTGTTTTTATTAAATGGTCCTAAACACGAAAAGCACATAGTATATTATGTCTATGTGATTGAAATTATTTTTTGTATCTCATTATTCTTAATTTTTTAGAAAAACTTAACTTATATGAAAAAATATTGGATTGATATATTCAATGGTCCCCATGTTCATTTTTTCCAGCATATCGGAAATTTTATAAGGGATTATCTATTTACTGCTCGTGATTACAAACCTATACCTGAATTGATTAAACTGTACGATATAAAAGCAGCAATTATTGGTAAACACGGTGGAAAAAGCTATCATAGTAAATTGATTACAAGCTCGACCAGAGTATTAGGGCTTGCAGATTATTTTAATAATCATAAAGCGGATATCCTGTTACACAAGCACAGTGTCGAAGCGGCAAGGGTTGCTTGGGGTTTTGGTATGCCGAGTATATCCTATATCGATAACGAGTTAATGGTTCCACAAAATATGCTTGTTTGCCCTTTATCTAATGTTCTTGTAGCACCAATATGTATTGAGCAGAATATCCTTAGGAATTTTACACCTTCCCATGTCAGTATCCTGCAATTCGATGGTGTATGTGAAGTTGCAAATGTTTATGATTATAAACCGGATGATAGTATCTTGAAATTGTTAAACCTTAATACTTCAAAACCAATTATTGTAATCAGGGGCGAGCCGATTTTAGCTGCATATCACTCGAAGGAAAGTGTCGTAAAAGTTCTAATAAAAAAAATTAAAACACAGGTACCCGATGCTCAGATAATATGGATTAATAGAGTTGGAGAAATTGGTCGTAAAGTACTGCCGGACTTTGATGCGAGGTCTTTATGCTGTTTCG
>JBAZEQ010000052.1:0-11864 GCA_041653855.1 Ignavibacteria bacterium
AGGCTGGAATGAAGATAACTATGGACCGATACGTGTACCGAAAGAAGGTGATAAAATAAAAATTGATTCAACCAATTTCGATAGCTGGAAGATATTTGTTATCAAAGAAGGTAAAAAGATAGAATTACGTGCAGATAAACAAGTTTATGTGGATGACCAGCCGTTACCGGACGGATATTATACGGTTAAGCGTGATTATCTATTTATGATGGGAGATAACCGTAATAATTCTTTAGACAGCCGTTTCTGGGGCTTTATGCCGAGAGAAAATGTAGTTGGTGAGGCATTTTTAATCTATTGGTCATGGGATGCGAATATAGGATTTAATGAATTCTTTAAACTGCTTGGAACTATTAGATGGGATAGAATCGGACATTTGATAAAGTAGCTCATTCAATTGTAAATTTTAAATTATAAATTAAAAACGGAGTCTTTTTGGACTCCGTTTTTTTTTATATTGTGAATGTTTTCTTTTAGTATTATTCTTATTTAATCAACATTCCTCCACAGGCGGATTTACAATAAAATAATTTTCATTATTTTACCAATAACATTTTCTTAGTAGATGCAAATCCATTAGATTCCAATGTATAGTAATACATACCACTCGAGAATGAGGAACCGTCAAAGTTAACATTATAGCTTCCGGCAGTTTTTGTTTCATTTAGAAGTGTAGCAACTTCTTCGCCCAAGATATTGTATACTTTTAAAGATACGAATCCGGATTTTGGTAAATCAAAACTAATTACAGTTTCAGGATTAAACGGATTGGGATAGTTTTGGTTAAGGTTGAATTCTTTAGGTACACGTGAATTTTGATTAGATTCAACACCTGTAAATGGAGTAACATCTATTCCACAATGTACTACATATGCATCTTGACCGCTAAACAAAAACGGAGGAATTGTACAATAATTTCTTCTCTTATCTGTGAGAAATGTATGTGCGTGAATGTAGGAGGCGGTTCCGGCACTATGTCCATAATGTTCAAGCTGGATAACCAGACTTTTAGTGCTGTCATATATAAATTGGTTATCCAAAGCAAACTTATACCAGTGTGTATTAACTACATTAGAATGAATTGTAATCGAGTCTCTATGATAAACAGTATCCATATGTTCTGTAACAAAAGCGCCAGCAGGTAAAGAAGTAAGCGAAGTTTGACCAAGCAATATACTGACTCTGCTATAATCATATGGACCGAGAATAGCTATTAAAAGAAAATATATATTTGTAATTTTACCTGTTTTAGCGAGTGTGGGGTAACGTAATTCACCCGGACGAATGAGCCATTGGACCAAGCTACCTGCTGATGTACCAAGAGGTAATGTATTATTTCCGACACCGGATGTACTATAATTGTAGTGCTGAGGCGTTTCTGCAGAAACTAAAGTAGATAGTAAAAACGATAGAACAAAGAGAGCAATTACTTTTTTCATTATTATTCCTTAATTTTGATTATATTTATAAAATAATTAAATATGCATTTATAAAACATTATAAATAGCAAAATATCTAATAAGTTTATTAGAAAATTCAGAAAAGAAATATTTGAAGAGAGAATTATTTTTGAGTAACAAATAAATTAGCAAATTAAATTAATAATTTATTAATCAAAAAATCGAATTACAAAATAAGAACAAAAAGATAAAATTTATTAACTACAATTAAGTAATATTAACTATAATTTTCAAGGGATAAATGCCCTAAAAAAGTCTTTTTATACTCGTTATGAAGACATATATAAAGTATTCTCCATAACGAGTAAATAAAATTTATTATTTATTTTTTTCCATCAGTTTTTTTCTTGTATAAGGAACAAGTCCACCTGCTTCCACAATTGCCCTGCGGGCTTCGGGGAGCGGTACGATATCAAATGATTTTCCGGTAGTCTTATTTACTACTTTATTATTTTCGACTACTAAATCATCCCCTACTTTTGCTTCCAAATCGGGACAGGTGATTAAATTCAATCCGAGGTTAATTGCGTTTTGCAAAAATATTCTTGCGAAATTTTTTGCAATTACGATTAATCCATGTCCGAGAATTGTAGAGGCGGCTTGCTCACGCGAAGAGCCGCACCCAAAATTATTATCGGCTATTAACACGCAATTTTTCCATTCGCCGCTATTGAGTTTATCATTTAATTCTTTATAATCCGCAAAGCAAAATTGCGGAGTTTCGGTTGGCAATACGGTTGCCATATATCTACCGGGATAGACTGCATCGGTGGAAATATCGTTGCCGAATTTATATACTACTTTAGCCATAATTAAAATCCTCCTATTGCAGGTTCGGTAATTTCGCCTGTGATTGCGCTTGCGGCGGCAACTGCAGGAGAGCAAAGATAAACTTCGCCTTTCGGATTACCCATTCTGCCTTTAAAATTTCTATTAGTTGTTGAAAGTGCAACTTCCCCATCTCCGAGAGCACCCTGATGAACTCCGAGACAGCATCCGCATCCGGGATTCATAATGATTGCACCTGAATCTGCAAAGATTTCGAGGTAGCCTTTTTTCATAGCATCTTTATAAATATTCCACGAAGCGGGGAAAATCAACATACGTGTACCTATAGCAACTTTTTTACCTTTCAGGATTTTAGCAGCAATTTCGAGGTCGTCAATTCTTCCGTTTGTGCAAGAGCCAATTACGATTTGGTCAATGTGTTTCTTTTCAACTTCATTAATCGGTTTTACATTATCTACAGTATGCGGGCAGGCAATTTGCGGTTTTAACTCACCTGCATTAATTTCTACTACCTGAGAATATTTTGCATCGCTATCGGGTAAAACGAAATTAAGTTTTTCAGTAACACCTGCTGCTTTTAAGTACTTTTCAGTTTCTGCGTCAGCCAAAACTATACCTGCAGTTGCACCGGCTTCTACTGCCATATTGCTAATAACAAGTCTACCTGAAATAGGCATATTTTTTATTGTATCACCATGGAATTCAAGGACCTTAAAGTTAGCACCCTGAGCTGATATTTTTCCTATTATATAAAGAATTAAATCTTTTGAAAAAACGTTTGCAGGAAGTTTACCATTTACAATTACTTTAATTGTTTCAGGCACTTCGACGTTTAAAACGTTTCCGAGTGTCCAAACGCTTGCCATTTCGGTAGCACCAATACCGAAAGCAAATGCACCGAAAGCACCGTGAGTGGTTGTGTGGCTGTCCGTACCGACAACAACATAACCCGGTTTAATATATCCGTATTCAGCCAGAATCTGGTGGCAGATTCCACCTTCATCGGAGCGGATATCGTGAAATTTGCGGATTTTGTTTTTGCGAACAAAATCACGTATTTTTTTTTGATTTGTAGCTGTCTTTGAACTTTCAGCAGGAACTCGATGGTCAAATATTATTGCAATATTATCGGGATTCCAAACTTTTGGTTCAAGACCTGTTCCCTTGTACACTTCGTTAAATTGGTTTATAACGAGTGCGGCATTCTCGTGAGACATAGCAACATCAACAGCCGGCTCGAGCACATCACCTGCTTTAACCGATTTTTGATTCGTTGCACGTGCGAGAATCTTTTCGACGACGGTCATTCCCATTTTTTTTTCTTATTTAGTTTAATTTTTATTAAATTTAATTAATTTTTATTTATTAATAAGTAGATAGTAGTCAGTAGTTAGTAGATAGCATAAAAGAGCTTATAATAAAATCATTCTTACCATTTGTCAACTATATTTTAGTTAAAAATAATATTAATAATCACTTTTTAAAAGAGCATTTATATATGCTTCCAGCATTTTTGCGATTTCATCCAATTCCTTATTTAAATTAGTAGTATCAAAGTATTCTAAATCTTTAATCAATCTCAAATAATACTTTGTCTCATTTAAAGAACCCTGAGATATATTGTAAAATCTTGCCTTATCGTTTTTACTTTTCTTTTTAAAACCTTCAACAAAATTTGCCGGAATAGAAACTGCTGAACGTCTTATTTGTGAAGTAAGTCCATAAAGTTCTTCTCTGGGAAATTGTTTAGTGATTTTATAAATTTCCAAAACAAAATTATGAGCTTTTTGCCATAATTTAACATCTTCAAAACTTTTAGATTTTTCTTCCATTTTAGTTAAATTAATAGTTAATAATTTTTTTGTTCTTCTACTATCTACTAACTACTATCTACTAACTACTTCTTAAATTATTTTATCTAATTTAAATTTTTCAAAATCTTCTTTTGTATATCCAAGTTCTTCCAGTATTTCGAAAGTGTGTTGCGATAACACCGGCGGTGGAGCATCCACATCAGCTTCGGTTTTATCGAATTTAGCAGTAAGGTTAAATACTTTTATTTTGCCGACATTCGGAGTTTCAATTTCAGTTAATGCTTTTCTATGTTCAATCTGAGTCTGATGCAATGCGGCATCGAGAGAAAGAATTTCTCCTGATGGAATTCCTTTTGCATTAAGTGCTTCAGACCAATAAGTTGTTTCTTTTTTCTTCAGTTTTTCTTCAAGTATCGGAGTTAATTCTTTTCTATTCTTTTTTCTTATATCTCTTTTTTGAAATCTTTCATCCGTTTTCAGTTCAGGCACACCGAGAACATCGCATAAATTTTCCCATTGTTCCTGTTTATTTGCGGCTATGTTAATATAACCGTCTTTAGTTACAAACGTTCCCGAAGGAGCGGCAGTAAAGTTATCATTTCCCATTAACACGGGATGTTTACCACCAATTAAAAGATTCGCAGCAACCCAACCCATTAAAGGCATAATAGAATCGAGCATTGCAATATCTATAAATTGTCCTTCACCTGTTTTTTCTCTGTGATATAAAGCAGACATAATAGCAAATGCTGCGTTAATTCCGCCCACCGTATCGCAAACCGGGAAACCGCAGCGAAGAGGATTTAGTCTTTCATCACCATTAACTGCCATTACACCACTTAATCCCTGAATAATCTGGTCGTAGGCGGGTTTGAATGCATCCGGTCCGGTTTGACCAAAACCCGAAATTGCACAATAAACAAGTTTAGGATTAATTTCACTCAACACTTTATAAGGCAAGCCCAATCTATCCATAACTCCGGGGCGAAAATTTTCAACGAGAACATCTGCAGTTTTTACAAGTTTTTTAAAAATCTCTTTTGCTACATCACCTTTAAGATTTAGTGTGAAAGATTTTTTATTTGAGTTTTGGGCAAGGAAACTTGTACCCATATTTTTATCGTTTAGCTCTTGTACATTACCAAGTTTTCTTGCAAGGTCACCGCCGTTTGGATTTTCAATTTTTATTACTTCAGCACCAAGTAATGCTAAATGTAGTGTAGCAAATGGTCCGGCAAGGACGTTGGTCATATCGAGTACTCTTATACCATTTAAAATTTTCATATTTTTATAAATTTAAAATTTTATTACAATTAAAAAGAAGTTAAGAAGTTAAAGGAAGTTAAAAGAAGTTAAAGAAAAAATCTTAACTTCTTTACCTCATAACTTCTTAATTCTGTTTTAGTATTCCTACCTTTAGTACTTTCGAAGGTAGTTCACGTGCAAAGAAAGATTCCGCTTCTTTGGATATTTCGAGTATTTTTTGAATATCGATATCCTTGCGAAAATCCATCCTGTTAAACATATTTACTAAATCTTCCGTGCAGACGTTTCCGCTTGCTTTTGCAGTGAAGGGGCATCCGCCGAGTCCTGCAAATGCAGATTCAAAATATTTAACTCCGAGTTTATAAGCTGAATAGCAATTTGCAATTCCGAGACCGTAAGTATCGTGGAAGTGAACTGCAATATTTACATCTTCGGATTTTTTATAAATTTGTGTAATCAAACTTTCAACCTGCTCGGGAAATGCATGTCCTGCTGTATCGGCAAGGCTTATCATCTTAATTCCGTTTTCGAGATATTTTTCAATTATCCCGACAACTCTTTCTTCGGGAATCGTTCCTTCAAATCCACAGCCGAATGCAGATTGCACTGAAACCTGAACTTTTTTACCTGCTGACATTGCATTTTTAGCCATAGCAATAATTCTATCCAACGCTTCGAGCGTAGTCATACCTGTATTTTTTTTGCTGTGAGTTTCGCTTGCAGAAACACCCATGCAAAACATTTCCACTCCGCAAGCCATTCCCCTATCAAGACCTTTTTCGTTTAAAACCAGTCCTGATAAAATTACATTTTCGGGTTTTCCATTTTCCTGAAAATGTTTGAAGAGAGAATCCGTATCAGCCATAGTAGGCACTTTTACGGGGTGAACAAATGAACCAACCTGTATAATATCTATCCCTGTTTTTATAAGTTCATTAATCCATTTGATTTTTATTTCGGTAGGAACAGTTTGCTGTTCGACCTGCAAGCCGTCCCTCAATCCTACTTCGTGAATTATTATTTTATTCATATTAATATTTTTATAATCTATAAATAATTGATCTAATATATCACCCCTACGGGGTTTTTATTACATTCCACAATTTTATTTTCTATAATCATTTCATCCCTTCGGGATTTTAATATTTCTGTATTTTATTTTCTTCGTGTATTATTAATTTATTCATAAAGATATTTTTTTAAAAACCGTTAAAACGGTTAATCATTAACTTCGTCAATTATCCAACAAATAAAGAGGTTATGTGATAATTAATTTTTTAGTAAAATCATTTGGACTAAAGCCCAATTTTGTTGAGTTATTGCTATCCCCACCTTAAACGGTGGGGTAAATTATAATTTATCATACATCCTATAAATTCGTGGTCTGAACTTAAAAACATTACTATAATATGTATTTAAAAAACTAAATTAAGCAATCAACTAAAATTGATGACCCGTAAACGGGTACCCCCCGATAAAATCCCGATAAAGAACATCTGGATTTCGTAAAAAACACTCAACATTCGGGAATGACAACTTGTATTGAATGAGATACTTAAATTAAATTTTATCTGCAATGGCTTTTGCCATTTCGAGTGTAGTATTGCTTCCGCCCATATCATAAGTTCTAATCTTACCTTCTTTAATTACCTCCGCAGTAGCTTTTTCAACTGCTTTACCTTTTTCAACTTCACCTAACCATTCAAGCATCATTTTTGCGGAGAGTATAGTAGCAATTGGATTCACTTTATACTGCCCGGCATATTTTGGAGCGGAACCATGAGTCGGTTCGAACACAGCAAGTTTATCTCCGATATTTCCCGAGCATCCGAATCCAAGACCACCAACCATCTGTGCACATAAATCTGAAATAATATCTCCGAATAAATTCGTAGCCACAAGAACATCATAGTTTTTCGGATTCTTTAAAAGCCACATCGTCATAGCATCGATGTTTGCATCATCCATTTGAATTTCAGGAAAATCTTTTCTGACTTCTTTTGCTATTTCAAGGAAGAGACCATCTGTTGCACGTACAACGTTTGCTTTGTGCACGACTGTAACTTTTTTTCTGTTAAATTTTCTTGCAAATTCGAATGCGGCTCTTATTATTCTTTCGGAACCCTTACGCGTGTTGATTCTGCAGGATATTGCATATTGGTCTAACGGTATATCTTTGAAAGCGGCAAATGGTTTTGAAATATTTTTTAAAACATCAGCTAATTCTTTCGGAACGGGATTAAATTCAACCCCGCAATATAAGCCTTCAGTATTTTCTCTGAATATTACTAAATCTATATCGGTTCTGTTATAATAATTTAACGGGTTGCCTTCATATGCTTTGCAGGGTCTAAGACAAGTATATAAATCGAAAAGCTGTCTCATTCTCACGATTGGTGAACGATAGACAAGACCTTTATTTTGCAGTTCCGGCACTAATTCTGCGTTTGCAGTTTTAACGGGTTTTGATGTAATAGCACCGAACATTGCGGCATTAACATTTCTTAATAAATCCTGAGTTCTTTCCGGAAAGGCATCGCCTTCTTTACACCAGAATTCCCAGCCAATATCACCGTGAATATATTCTGCATCGAGTTTGATTTTATCGAGGATGATTTTTGAGGCTTCGAGGACTTCAATTCCGACTCCGTCGCCAGGGAGCCAAGCGATTTTGTACTTAGACATGATATTACTCCTTTGTATTTTTTATATTTTTATTATAATACGAATACAAAATTACGAATACTAAAATGCGTAAACAATGCTATTTTTAGGGATTTTGTGAGGTTTAAACGGTTTAAATGCGGTATATTTGAAGATTAGAAGATTGGAAGTTGAAGTTTACATAATTTCTCGGTTACTACGCTGGAGCGTAGTAACCAGAGAGAGTAAAAACATACGAGAATAATAGATGCGGGTTTTTAAAAACATTCTCACCACCTGATTCTCTTCACACCGCTGCCATATTCGACATTGAAATTCAAATAGCTGTTATTCAGTTTTACAGATGTGAAATTATATACTAATTTAGTAGTTCCCTTTGTTATTTTTATTTGTTTTGCGTAGTATCCTCCGCTCGAGATGGTATAATTATTAAACTCAAAAAGCACGTATGCATTCAAAGTTTTCCTTGAAAGGTAGGCATATTTATCGACTGAATAATCTGTTTTCTTAATCCAGTATCTTTTTATTTTAACATTTTTCATTGTTAAAATAAAATAAGTATTATCTTCCGACCACGATAAAGTATCTTTTTTTGTATAGATAATAGTGGGCGCACCCGAAAGCACTCCCATCATATCATCTAAACTGCATTCAACCCGGACTATATGTCCAATATTTTTATCAGTGGTAGGACCTTCGATTAATTTATCTTCAAGGTTATTCAGATAAATAAAATTCTTTCTGTTAAAATGAGCTATAAAGGCATCTTTACTTATGAATGCAAACTTTCCCCATATTCTAAACCAAAAATCATCAGGTCGCTTCAATTTAATTTCAATGAATCCATTCTGGTCTAAAGTTTTTGTTTTAATATAAATTTCTGCTTCGGAATGAATATTATCTATAGGGGTTACTCTATTGTTTACGTTTTTAATTGTAGTCATTATTAAGGTTCCAAGACTATCGCCGGGATTGGACCTTAAAACAGAAGGAATTATGGTTAAAATTGTAAGAAAAAAAATATAGTATTTAATTTTTTTCATAATTTCAATTTATTTATATTAATTATAAATTAGTAAAAAATATATTCAATATAAAGTAAATATTAAATTTGAATTTGAAGGAATCGGGTTTATACATACATATTCCTTTTTGCAGGAAAAAATGCGATTATTGTGATTTCTATTTAATCACAAATACAAATATCCTCGGAAGGTTTCTTAAAAATCTCAAGGCAGAAATTATATTGCAATCGGAAAAATTTAGAGATTACAAATTCGATACAATTTTTATAGGTGGCGGAACACCATCGCTCTTTACAGAAAAACAAATCGAAAGCATAGTAAATACTTTAAATAAATATTATAAAATTGATAGTGAAAGTGAAATAACCATTGAAGCAAATCCTGAAGACTTTTCGAATTCCGAAAAATTTACTTCCTTAAAAAATGCAGGAATCAATCGCATTAGCTTTGGCGTGCAATCGTTTATAGATGAAGAGCTTAAACTTCTAACAAGAGAGCATACTGCAAAGCAGGCTATCGAAGTAATAGAAAAAGCAAAAAACACATTTGATAACATAAGCATTGATTTGATTTATTCACTACCTAATCAGGATAAATCTAATCTCGAAAAAACGCTCATTAAAACTTTAGAGCTTGAAATTCCACATATATCAGCTTATACGCTAATATTCGAAAAAGAAACTCCGATATATAATATGATGGATAAGAAACAAATCAAAAAAAATGATGATGAATTGGAATCTCAATTATACTTAATGTTTTCGGATAAACTTGTTAAAGCCGGATATGAACATTACGAAGTATCAAATTATGCAAAAAAGGGATATGAATCAAAGCACAATCTAAAATACTGGGAATATAATAACTATCTCGGTTTCGGACCATCTGCACATTCTTTTTTTAACGGAAAACGCTGGAGTAATTTCAGGAATATAATAAAATATAATATCAATCTACAAAAAAACGAACTTGCAATAGAAAATGAGCATACATTAACCGAAGAAGAATCGAAAATGGAATTTATTATGCTGGGATTGAGGAGTAAGGGAGTTAATTTAAAAAAATATTACGAATTATTCAGAAAAATATTTACAGATGAATATATAGATTCATTAAATATTCTTTCAAACGAAAAACTTGGGATTCAAAAAAGTGATAGCTATTGTTTAACTGAAAAAGGATATTTGATGGTCGATGAGATATGTGCTAAGTATTTTTGATATTCAAGGTTACGAAGCGGGGTTTCGTAACAAGAAAAATAAAAAAATAAATTTATTCAAATTTTTAAAACGCATTTTCTATATGATTAATCTCCGGTTTTTCATTACCCATATAAACCGAAACGGAGTCAAACCTTATATCATATTCATCATATTCCGGGTAATTCTTTAAAAATCCTGATGCTGCCTGCCTGATATTGATTTGTTTGAAATGATTTATAGCATCTTCCGGTTCACCGAAAACTTTACTCATTCTTGTTTTCACCTCAACGAAAATAATAATCTTATTTTTCTTATCATAAAAAATCAAATCAATTTCTTTTTTAAAATACTTAAAGTTACTCTGAATAAATTTTAAACCCTTTGTCTTAAGATATTCTTTGGCTTTCGCTTCACCGAAATCGCCTAATTCTTTTTTACTGAAAAATTTCAAAATGAAAGTTGCATAAAATTTTTACAAAATGTTTTTCTATGGATTTCACAAAGTCCAAATTCCTTTATTTTTTTGATATGTTCTCTTGTTCCGTACCCTTTATGTTTAGCGAATAAATATTGCGGATATATTATATCATATTCCTTCATTATTCTGTCCCTTGTAACTTTTGCTAAAATCGAAGCACAGGAAATTTCAAAAATCTTATCATCTCCCCCTATTATCGTTTCATAATCATACTTCTTATGAAGGTCATTTCTTAATTTAAAATAATTTCCATCTATCAGCAATTTAAAATCGACTGTTTTTAAATTTACCAAGCATTTCTCCATTCCAAGCATTGTAGCACTTAAAATATTAATTTCATCGATTATTTTATTATCAATTATTTCTATTTTATATTCGAGGCAGGATTTAACAATCATATCGAAAAATAACTCTCTTTTTTTCTCCGAAAGTTTTTTTGAATCCCTGATGCCGTAAATTTTTTTTCCGGGTTCAAATATAATACTTGCAACTACAACAGGACCTGCAAGTGGTCCTCTTCCCGCTTCATCTATCCCGCAAATGTAATTTATTGTATTTTCAGTCAAAAAAATGATTTTTAATATCTGTAAAAATAATTATTTTTGCCTTTAAGTTCAAATTAAATCCTTGAAAAGATATCTAATTATTAGTATTTTAAAGGTTTTACAAAGATTTCAATATAATGTTCGAAGATTTAACACATAAGTTTGAAGGTGTATTAAAGAAAATTCGCGGACACGGAAAAATCACCGAGAAAAATATCGATGAATCCCTTCGTGAAGTCAGGCGTATTTTATTCGATGCAGATGTTAACTATAGAGTTGTAAATAATTTTATAAAAAATGTTAAGGAAAAATCATTAGGAGAACAGGTATTAACAAGCATTACGCCCGGACAACTTATTGTTAAAATTATTAATGATGAACTCATAAACTTAATGGGTTCTGAAAAAGCTGATTTAATTTTTTCTAATGATATACCTTCGATTATATTGCTTGTCGGTTTGCAGGGTTCCGGTAAAACTACATTTGCGGCTAAGCTTGCAAAGCATTTGAAAAACAAAGGAAGAAATCCGGCTTTAGCAGCATGTGATATATACAGACCTGCGGCTATAGAGCAGTTAAAGGTATTAGGAAAACAGATTGACGTATCAGAATTTACAGTAG
>JBAZEQ010000053.1:0-11790 GCA_041653855.1 Ignavibacteria bacterium
AATATCACCCGGAATAAAAGGTGAAGAATTTGCTTATAAATGGATTTCGTTTCTGAAAAATCAGAAGAAAATAAATGTAAAGAACCATAAAGTCGGAGTAATAGGTGGCGGAGCAGTAGCCGTTGATTGTGCAATTACGTCGAAAATCAAAGGAGCAAAATCGGTTGAAATGATTATGCTCGAAAAGCTCGATGAGATGCCTCTTACGGAAGCCGAAAGAAATCTAATTTTACAATATGGAATAGAGGTAACGGGAAGAACAAAAGTAAATTCTATTATAGTATCGAATAAAAAAGTTAAAGGAATTTACACTCAAAAAGTTTTATTACCGGAGAATAAAAAATTTCATCCGAAGAATATTGTCGCTGATAAAACTTCGAAACCATTTTTCAGAAATTTTGATACTGTAATAATTGCGATTGGTGCACGTTCCGAAATTAAAGAAGCAAAAGAGAAAGGCGTTTTTTATACAGGTGATATGGTGAATGGTGCAACAACGGTTGTAGAAGCAGTTGCGGTAGGGAAAAACACTGCCGTTATTGTCGATGCTTATATTCAAAGAGAAAAAAAACCAAAGATAAATAAAAACGTAAAGAGTAAAGTTGTATTAGACGGAAAAGAGCTAATACCAGTAAGTCTTGAATCGAAATTTTTCGGAAGAAAAATCTTATCACCCTTTTTACTTTCTGCGGCACCGCCATCGGATGGGTACGACCAAATGGTAAAAGCATATAAGCACGGTTGGGCTGGAGGAGTGATGAAAACTGCATTTGATAATATACCGATTCATATTCCATCGGAATATATGTTTGCCGTTACGCAAAATACTTACGGAAACTGCGATAATGTTTCAGGGCATCCGCTCGATAGAGTTTGCCGTGAAATCGAAAAACTTGTAAAAGAATTTCCTGACCATTTGACTATGGCTTCCACAGGCGGACCCGTAACAGGCAACGACGAAGAAGATAAAAAAATCTGGGTATCGAATACAAGAAAACTCGAAAATGCAGGAGCTATGGGAATCGAATACAGCCTATCCTGTCCGCAAGGTGGCGATGGAACAAAGGGAGACATTGTTTCTCAGGATGCAGAGTTAACCGGAAAAATCATCGATTGGGTGATGGAAGCGAGCGATTACGAAACACCGAAACTTTTTAAACTCACAGCGGCTGTAACGGCAATCTATCCGATTATAGCGGAAATAAAAAAAGTTTTTGCAAAATATCCCGGAAAGAAAGCGGGTGTTACACTTGCGAATACTTTCCCGAGTTTATCATTCAGAAAAGGAAATAAAGAAAACTGGGAAGAGGGAATTGTGATTGGACTTTCCGGTGAAAGTGTTATTCCGATAAGTAATTTAACTCTTGCAAATGTATCAAAACTCGGAGTGGTAGTGTCGGGAAACGGCGGACCTATGGATTATAAATCTGCGGCTGATTTTCTTGCACTCGGTGCGGAGACGGTTCAATTTTGTACGGTAGTTATGAAATATGGTTATGGCATAATCGATGAATTGAATTCGGGTTTAAGTTATCTTTTAAAAGAAAGAAAGTTGAACTCCGTGAAGGAGCTGATTGGACGGGCGTTACCGAATCCGATAACAGGATTTATGGAATTAACTTCACTGAAAAAGATTTCAGATGTGAATAAAGATTTATGTGAACATTGTGGAAACTGCACAAGGTGTCCGTATCAGGCAATTGGACTGAACAGTATAAAAATTCCTGTTACCGATGCATCGAAATGTATCGGTTGTTCGATATGCGTGCAGAAATGTTTTTCGGGAGCGTTGTTTATGAGAGAGAGAACGAAAAAGGAATTGGAAATTTTAAGCGAAGCATAGCTCTGCTAATATTATCCCGATAAATCGGGATGCAAAAAACGCAAATGTTAAATTTTAAATGTTAAATGGAAAATATTTTAATAAAGAATGGAATTACAATAACTTTAGGTGAAAATCCGAAAGTATTATATAATCATTCGGTTTTAATAGAAAACGGCTTAATAAAAAAAATTGCTCCAACTTCGGAATTTAAATGTAAATATGAGAAGGAAATTGATGCAAGCGGGAAAGTTATTTTGCCGGGATTTATAAATACGCATATGCATTTTTACAGTACGCTTGTACGTGGTTTGGGTAAGGCGAAGCCTTCAGAAAATTTTGTAGAGGTGCTTGAAAATCTCTGGTGGAGATTGGATAAAGTATTAACGCTTGAAGATTGCTATTACAGTGCTTTGATTATGCTGGTAAGTGCAATTAGAAGAGGGACAACAACTTTCATTGACCATCACGCAAGTCCGAAAGCCATTACAGACTCGCTTCAACAGATTGCAAAAGCTGTAAAGGAAACAGGACTAAGAGCAAGTTTGTGTTATGAACTTTCCGATAGAGACGGCGAAGCGATTACAGAAGAAGGTTTAAAAGAAAATTATGAATTTATAAAACATACTCAAAAGAATAATGATGAATTCTTGAAAGCCTTATTTGGTCTTCACGCATCATTTACGTTGAGTGATAAAACATTAGAAAAAGCCTCTAAACTTGGCAATGAATTAAATTCCGGTTTTCATATTCACGTAGCAGAGGCACAATCGGATGAAAATTACAACGTCAAGAATTTTGGGATGAGGGTGGTAGAAAGGCTGAATAAATTCGGGATACTCGGAAAAAATACTATCGCCGCACACTGCGTTTATGTTAACGAAAACGAAATGAATTTATTGAAAGAAACGGAAACGATGGTTGTGCATAATCCACAATCGAATTTAAATAATGCTGTTGGAATAGCGGATGTTGTTAAAATGGCAAACAAGGGAATCCTTGTCGGGCTTGGAACAGACGCTATGACGGTGAATATGATTGAAGAAATCCGTGTTGCAATGTGGGCACAACACTTAAAACAAAAAAATCCTACGGCAGGATTTATGGAAATTGCACCGACATTATTTTTTAATAATGCTAAAATAGTAAATCGTTATTGGAACACACCACTTGGGAAAATTGAAGAAGGTGCGGCAGGAGATATTGTTTTGATTGATTACAATTCTCCGACACCGCTCGATGAGAATACTTTTCTTGGACATTTAATTTTTGGAATATCGCAATCGGATGTGGATACTACAATAGTAAACGGAAAAGTATTAATGGAAAATAGGGTAATGAAACTCGATATCGACGAAGCGGAAATTGCAAGAAAAGCAAGAGAGCTTACGGAAGCATTATGGCAAAGATTTTAAAAACAGAATTTAGAATTCAGTAGTCAGAATAAGAGCAAAAAACAAAAAATGAAAAATCTAAGAATTATTTAAATATGAATTTATATAAACAAATATTTAATCGAGCAAAAGAGTTAGAAAACGAAACTGCGAATTTTCTAATGGATATGATTCGCGTGCCTTCTTTTTCCTGTAAAGAAAAAGAAGTGATTGAGGTGATTAAAAAAGAAATGAAGAAAGTCGGATTCGATGAAGTGAGGATTGACGGGCTTGGTAGCGTTGTTGGCAGAATCGGGAACGGGAAAAGAGTTATCGCTTTTGATGCACACATAGACACTGTTTATCCCGGTGAAATGTCTTTATGGGATTTCGACCCGTTCACTCCGAAAATTGAAGACGGAAAAGTCTGGGGTCGCGGCTCGGTTGACCAGGAAGGCGGAATGACTTCGATGGTTTACGCAGGAAAAATAATTAAAGAATTAAATCTTAATAAAGATTTTACTGTTTACTTTACAGGAACCGTGATGGAAGAAGATTGCGACGGGCTATGCTGGCAATATATTATTAAGGAAGAAAAAATAAAACCCGAACTTGTTGTGATTACAGAACCAACCAATTTGAATATATACCGCGGGCATAGGGGGAGAATGGAAATTCTCGTAAGTATAAAAGGTTTAAGCTGTCATGGCTCTGCTCCGGAAAGAGGTGATAATGCAATTTATAAAATTGCAAAAATATCACTTGAAATAGAAAAATTAAACGAAAGATTAATCACGGATGAATTTCTTGGTAAAGGCACGGTAACCGTTACGCAGGTATTTTTTAATTCGCCTTCTCAATGTGCTGTACCGGATGCGGCAAGCATTCAACTCGATAGGAGATTAACATTTGGTGAGACGAAAGAAAGTGCGGTTGCCGAAGTAATGGAAGCCTGCAAATTAGCGGGCTACCCTGATGCAAAAGTAGAAGTTTTGAAGTATGATGAAAAAGCATATACGGGTTTAGTTTACCCGACCGAAAAATATTATCCGACATGGAAACTTCCTGAAGATTCTATTTACTTAAAAGATTCAGTTTATGTTTACAAAAATTTATTCGATAAAGAACCCTTGATTGATAAGTGGACATTCAGCACAAACGGTGTTGCTATAGCAGGAATGAACGGTATTCCATGCATAGGGCTTGGTCCGGGTAATGAAGTTTATGCACATGCACCAAACGAAGCCTGCCCCGTAGAGCATCTTTCTCAAGCGGCGGCGTTTTATGCGGGGCTTGTGGCAAGACTTAACAAGTTATAAAATCGAAGCGAAGTAAAGATTCCGATTTATCAGGATTATAGGATTATAAGTTTTTAAAAATATTTTTAATTCTTTATATAATGAAATATAGATGTTCAACGTGTGGTAGAGTTTATAGTCGGGACGAAGTAAGATATTTATGTCCCGATTGCTCAAAGGATTACAAACCCGGGATTCCGTTAAGAGGTGTTCTCGAAGTTGTATTTGATTATGAATTTATAAAAAAGAATTTCGATAAATCGAATCCCGATTGGAATTTGTTTTCAGCGGTTGAGCCGGAATTTTTTCCAAATTATCCTGTCGGTAATACTCCATTTTTTAAGATAGATAATTTTGGAAAAGAATCAGGTTATGAGAATTTATGGTTGAAGAACGACGGCTTAAACCCAAGCGGGTCACTAAAAGACAGGGCATCGTTTCTTATTGTAGCGGAAGCAAACAGATTAAAAGAAAATATTGTTGTAACAGCATCAACGGGGAATGCGGCAAGTGCTTTAGCCGCAGTATGTGCGGCGGATAAAAAGAAAGCAATTATTTTTGTACCCAAATCCGCTCCAAAAGCAAAACTTGTTCAGATGTATTTATATGGTGCGGAAGTAATAAAAGTGAAAGGTACTTATGATGATGCTTTCAGATTATCGCTAGAATACACAGAAAATAATCCCGGACTTAATAGAAACACAGCTTTCCATCCTTTAACAATTGAAGGAAAGAAAACAGCAGGTCTGGAAATATTTTTTCAAAATAATTTTAAAGTTCCCGATGTGATTTTGATTCCGGTTGGTGACGGAGTGATTATAAGCGGTGTGTATAAAGCTTTCTACGATTTAAAAAAATCGGGATTAATAGAAAAACTACCGCGACTTATTTGTGTACAGGCAGAGAAATCCAATGCAATACATAATTTTATTCAAACCGGAATTTATAAAAACGCAGAAAATCCAAACACTATTGCGGATTCAATTTCTGTATCTGTTCCAAGCAATGCATATATGGCAAAAAAGGCGGTTGAAGAATCAAAAGGATTTTCCATCACGGTTTCGGATGAAGAAATTTTAAACGCACAAAAAATCCTTACAAGTAAAACAGGGATTTTTGCAGAACCCTCTTCATCCTCTACGATAGCGGCTTTATTGAAATTGAAAGAGTCTGAGTTACTTGATAAAAAAGAACAAATTGTTATTTTGATTACGGGAAATGGTCTTAAAGATATCGATAGCGTAAAAATATTTTGAATGAAATCAATATTAATTAAAAACGGATTAGTATGTTTTGAAGACGGAATACGTCAGGCAGATATTTATATTCAAAACGGAACAATATCTTCTTTTGATTCGCTGATGGATGCAGATGAAATTATCGATGCATCAGGACTTTATGTTTTACCCGGAATGATTGATATCCATACCCATCTTGACGATACAATCGGGAAATATGAACTTGCTGATACTTATAAGACAGGTTCTGAAATAGCAGTGCTGAACGGGATTACTACGTTTTTTACTTTTATTACTCAAGGGAAAGATGAATTTTTAAATAATGCAATCGAAAAGGCGAGAAAAAAAGCAGATGGAAATTCTTTTTGTGATTACGGGTGGCACTTAACCCCAACAAAATTCGAAGGTGAAGATTGGAAAGAAATTTATGAATGCATCGAAAAGGGATTTAAAACATTTAAATTTTATACAACATACGAGCACGCAGGGATATATTCTTCTTATGAAAGAATGGAAAAAATATTTGAAAAGTTAAGAAAATATAATTTAACATTTTTTATTCATTGCGAAGACAACGATATTATCGAAAAAGAATCGAAAAAAAATCCTAATTTAAGTAAAGCATATTCACATACATTTTTAAGACCAATAGAAGCAGAAGTAAAAGCTATAAAAAAACTTGTCGGTATTGCAAAAGAGTATAATGTTAAGTTGCACATTGTACACGTATCCACATCTGAAGGTACGGAAATTATTAACGATGCAAAAAAAACAATATCAATTTCCTGTGAGACTGCACCTCATTATCTCTTTTTGAATAACGAATATTTGATAAGAGAAGACGGAAATAGGTGGATATGCTCACCACCACTGCGGAGTGAAAGCAATATGCACGAAATGCATAAGAAGGCTAAAAGCGGTATGTTCGATATATTTGCAACAGACCATTGTGCTTTTACAAAAAAGGATAAAGATAAAGAATATTTTTCCGGTAAACCCGATATTACGAAAGTACCTAACGGCTTAGCAGGTATTGGTGCTTTGCCTCACTTGACATTTAAATTATATAGTGATAATTTAAATAATGGATTTTTCGAAATGAGCAAACGTCTCTCTACTAACCCTGCAAAAATCGTTGGCTTGTATCCGAAAAAAGGTGTTATAAAAATTGGCTCTGATGCGGATATGGTAATATTGAATCCAAATGGAAAAGAAAGAAATATCAAATCAAGTTTATCCGATGTTTACGAAACGTATTCCGAATTAAAAACAAAATTAAGCTTTAAAAATGTTTTTCTCAGAGGAAAAATGATTGTTGAGAATAATAAAATAAAAGATGATGAATATCGTGGTGAAGAAATTATTAAACTTTAAGAACTTTATAACCTTATGCGTTCTTTGCATCCGCCGTGGCGGACAAACTTTATAAACTTTACGAAACTTTATGAACTCAAAATCCTGGCGTAACGACGCCTACGCAAAAGTTACCGGAAAAGCAAAATATGCGGACGATATAAAATTCCCGAATATGCTCTATGCAGTTCCGGTTTATTCGGATTTTGTTCACGCAAAAATAAAAAATATAGATACGAACGAAGCTGAAAAATCCGAAGGTGTGGTGAAAGTAATAACCGCAAGAGATATCCCGGGAGTGAACAGGTGGGGACAGATTATAAAAGATTTCCAAATTTTTGCAGAAGATAAAATATTTTATAACGGTGATGTAGTTGCCGTTGTTGTTGCGGAAACAAAGACGCAGGCATTAAAAGCATCATCGTTAGTAAAAATCGATGTGGAAGTTTTGCTATCTATGCTTGATCCCGAAGAAGCAATGAAACCCGAATCACCCGTCATTCACGAAAATCACGGAACGAATATAATTAATCATCATAAAATAAGAAGAGGAAACATAGAAAATGGATTTAAAAATTCTGATTTAATAATCGAAAAAGTTTTTCAAACTCAATTTGTCGAGCACGCTTATATGGAGCCGGAAGTTGCGGTCTGTAATCCTCGTGCAGACGGAGTTATAGAGATATATGCAGGAATGCAGCATCCCTTCAGTACAAGAAGATTTACTTCTGCTTTACTTGGAGTTCCTCTTGCCGATATAGAAATTATCGGAGTTCCCGTTGGCGGCGGATTCGGTGGAAAAGACGATACTATTGCAATTGTATGCGCCCGTACTGCACTTGCGGCAAAGCTAACAGGTCGTCCCGTTAAAATGTCTTACACCCGCGAATGGTCTATCCGTGAAAGTTATAAACGCCATCCCTATAAAGTTTACTATAAAATGGGATTGACTAAGAATGGAATAATTAAAGCAGTAGAAACAAAAATCATTGCTGACGGAGGGGCGTATTGCTCTGTTACTCCCTGGGTTACGTGGCGCTCGACAGTGCAGTGCTGCGGACCATACGTTGTAGAAAATGTTCATTGCGATACATACGGAGTTTATACAAACAATGTAGTTACAGGTGCAATGCGTGGATTCGGCTCTCCTCAAATGAATTTTGTAATAGAGTCAATGGTGGAAATTGCTTCCGAAAAACACGGAATGAATCCAATCGAATTTAGAAAAAAGAATATGGTTCGGCAAAACAGCGTTACTATAACCGGGCAAAAATTAGATAATCACAAAGTCGCAATGGAAGAAGTTCTCGATGTGGTTTTAAAAGAATCCGGTTACTTTGAAAAATTTAAAAAGTGTAAAACAAATTTAAGTGATGATGAAATTTATGGAATAGGACTTGCAATGAGTTACCGCGGAATGAGTCTTGGTGCGGAAGGGGTGGATTTTTGTGCGGCTATAATAAATGTACAGGCTGATGGTTCGATTTTATTGGAAACAGGTATTCACGAAAACGGGCAAGGCTCGGAATCCGCTATGTGCCTGATTCTTGCAAGGGAGCTTGGAGTGAAGCTGGAAAGAATTCGTTACCGAAGACCATCCACTTCCAACATTCCCGACAGCGGAACAACAGTTGCTTCACGCGGAACGGTTATGGGTGGCGGAGCAACGGTGAATGCAGTAAAAGAGCTGAAGAAAAAAATTATTGAATTTACCTCAAAGATGTTTAATTGCTCTCCCGAAGAAATAGAAATTAAAAATGATAAAGTTTTTTCGAAAAATCAATCATCATCTTTTGAAGAAATTATAAAGGGTATGTACGAAGAAAGAATTTATCCTTATGCATTCGGAGTTTTCAAAGCACCTAAAGTTACATGGGATGAAGAAACCGGACAGGGAATTGCATATTTTTCCTTTACATACGGGTGTCAGGTAGTTGAACTAACCGTAAATAAGAAAACAGGAAAAGTAAAACTTCTGAATGCCTATGCCGCACACGATGCAGGAAAAGTGGCGAACGAGAGTATGACACTCGGACAGTTTTACGGAGGTATGGCTATGGGTGCGGGTTATGCGCTTCACGAAGAAGTAAAAATGAAGGACGGAAAAATTAAAACACTTAATTTTAATTCGTACAGGATTCCGCGTGCTACCGATTTACCTGAAATGAAAGCATTTATCGTTCAGAATCCCGACCCGAACTCTCCAAGCGGTGCAAAAGGAATCGGTGAGCCAACGAATGAACTTATGGCTCCCGCAATTGCAAATGCGATTTATAACGCAACGGGAGAAAGGTATTATAAATTACCAATTAAAATTATTGTTTAAATTTAAGAAAATGAAAATAATAGATTGAAATAATTAATGGAAGAGGTAAGTAATGAGAAAAAATAATCATATATTAAAAACTATCAAGAAATATTTATTTCTTGAATTAGGAGCATTATTAGCGGCTGTTGGATTGGAAGAATTTTTAATTCCAAATAATATAATAGATGGGGGTATTACAGGAATATCAATTATCTCAAGCTATTTAAGCAATTTGCCTTTGGGTATATTTATTTTAATTTTAAATATTCCCTTCCTTATCTTTGGTTATAAACAAATCGGTAAAACTTTTATGATATCTACCTTATTTTCCGTAATTTCTCTATCAATTTGGGTTTCATTTCTTCGTCCGATTCCGGGTGTTACTAACGATGTATTGCTGGCAACTGTTTTTGGCGGAATCATTCTTGGAATTGGGATTGGTATTATTATCCGCTTTGGCGGTTCTCTCGATGGAACGGAAATCATTGCAATTTTTCTGAACAAAAAAACTGGTTTTTCCGTAGGTGAAATCATTATGTTTTTTAACCTTTTTATTATTGCAAGTGCCGGTTTTGTCTTTGGCTGGGATAGGGCAATGTATTCGCTGATTGTATATTTTATTGCTTATAAAGTAATCAACATTACAATTGACGGAATGAATGAAACTAAAGCCGCTATTATTATTAGCGATAAAGGGACGGAAATAGGTGAAGTCATTACGGCACGTTTAGGCAGAGGAGTAACCTTTTTAGAAGCGAGAGGGGGATTTAATGGACAAATTAAAAATGCCGTTTATTCCGTGGTTACCCGTTTAGAAATTGTCAAACTAAAATCAATCATTAATGATATTGACCCCGAAGCTTTTATGACTATTAACGATGTCTATGATACTATGGGAGGGAAACATAAAAAACGTAATATACATTAATCCCGGGGAATAAATTGCGAAAGTTATTAACAGAATAAATAAAATGAATTTAACAATAAATAATAAACAGTACAACGTTCCCGATTCTTACAAAGAAAAACGCCTGACGGAATATCTTCGGGATGAACTCGATTTAACCGGAGCAAAAAATGCCTGCGAAATGAATGCCTGCGGGGCATGTGCTGTGCTGGTGAATAATGAAATAATAAAAATCTGCCACGCACTTGTGAAAGATGTGGAAGGGAAAAATATTTTAACCATCGAGGGAATGGCAAATTCCGACGGCACGCTTCACCCGCTTCAACAGGCTTTTGTGGATGCGGGAGCAATTCAATGCGGATTCTGTACGCCGGGAATGGTTCTGACTGCTCACGCATTGCTTTTGAAAAACTCAAAACCAACCCGCGAGCAAATCAGAAAAGCTTTGCAGGGAAATCTCTGCCGATGTACGGGGTATCAGCAGATTATAGATGCAATCGAAATGGCAGAGGAGTATTATAGAAAAAATAACAATTAAAAATACTTAATATGATAGAAAAATGTTTAATAACTGGATTACCAACTTTATCATATTATGATGGTAAAGACAATGTAATACAGTATGGAATTAAATATAACGAAAAAGAATTATATTTAACTTTTAGCGGATATCCGGAAAAATGGTCTGATAATGTCTTAGATAATGACAAAAAAACAACATTAGAGTATATTAAAGAAAGCATAGAAAATGTTAAACATATTTTATGTGGTTTAATTTTTAATGATAAATGGCCAAAGGAGAATATTATTTTAAATAAATGGGAAATTAATAAAATTATTCAAGAAGCCGATTATCCCAAAACACCAAAAGAGAAATTGGATAATTTGTTTATTACTCTTTTTAATATGCAAGAATATGACGGTAGTATTATAGATATAGCTGTCTATTTTTATTTTGATAACAACTTTTGGAAAAAGTTATATTTTAAAGATGGACAAGAAGGATATCTTTATTTGGCTACGCTTATTGAAATGGAATATATTATTGGCTCTAATACGGATGCAAAAGGAATGTATCACAATATCAACTTTACATATAAAGGATTAGAAGAAGCAATAAAATTAACCGAAGAAGGTAAATTATCAAATAACTGTTTTGTGGCTATGTCGTTTGATAAAGAAGAGGATTCAATTTATTTTGATGCCATTAAGCCGGCTTGTAAAAAAACCGGATTTGAAGCAAAGAGAGTTGATTACGAACATTATGATAGCGAAAAAACTATAATAGATGCGATTATAGCTTTGCTTAAGCAATGTAAGTTTTGTATTGCTGATTTTACAAAGCAAAAAGAAAATGTGTATTTTGAATCCGGGTATGCTCTTGGTAGAGGGTTGAAAGTTATATATACATGCAAAAGTGATTATATAGATGACTCTGCTTTTAATACGAATCATTTTCCTCATATTGTTTATAAAACGAATGAGGAACTG
>JBAZEQ010000054.1:0-11762 GCA_041653855.1 Ignavibacteria bacterium
TTCGGAGTTTCATTTGCCGGGTCGAGAGAGTTATCGAGGTAACCTGCATAGTATTTTAATTGTATATTAGAAGCACCTACCGGTAAAACGTAACTGTTCAGTAAAATCAATTTGCCTGTTAATTTATCGAGGTAAATATTGTCTGATAAATTTCCGGTATCAAAAAGGTTATGCTCAAATGACCCGGTTTCTTTTCTGTATTTAATTGATACTATTTGTTCGACAGGGTAATCCCTGACCCACAGTATATTTTGACAGTTCCCGTCAATTATGTCGTACCGTATTCCGTAATTTAGATTTCTTCTGCAGAGATTATTGATTCTCTCTACAGCCATATCTATAATCTTTAATAGAAATTCATCCTGTGATGTATCAGATATGTTTAAATAGTATTTCAGATCGTCCAGTGAAATCATAATTCAATATATTTATTAATTTATCCCGAGAGTCTCCGCTAAAGCGGAAGACTCTTCGGGAATATTAAAATTATTATTTATTTATTACTAATTGCTAATTATTTACAATATCATCCTTCTCTTGTCTTAGCAACAGCCAGAGCAGACGGATAAGCGAATTTAATGTCAAATGATGCACCGAAATTCAATCCGACCAGACCGTTTTGCCATAAGTTAACGGTCTGTCCTCCACCCATATCTACTGTTGCATCTTTTGAATAATCTATACTCAATGTATTTCTTGTCCCTAAAATCATATACTGCAAATCACCAAATGCTATGAAAGCCCTGTCAGATAAATCCTCGCTTAATGCATATGACTGGTCGGTAAGGACAACCGGGAATCCTTCGAGCATATTGCTTTTTCTTTCATCAGGAGAAATTATATATTCCTGCGAGCCTTCATATTTCATTGATTTCAGCATTCCGTAAATTGTCCTGTGCATATACCATTTTGATTTACCGAGGGTTTCGGAAGGAACGGATGAAATCATATTAATAA
The DNA here is from genome assembly GCA_041653855.1 of Ignavibacteria bacterium. Taxonomy (GTDB): domain Bacteria; phylum Bacteroidota; class Ignavibacteria; order Tepidaquicellales; family Tepidaquicellaceae; genus FEN-1279. The sequence continues at coordinate 958 of JBAZEQ010000054.1, forward strand.
TATCATCGTAACTCAGGTTCGTGAATGAGGGTCCGTTTAACTCGAGTATAGAAGCACCAATTCCGTTTGTAAAGAGTCCGTCAATTTTACCGGCAATACCCTTAAATCCGGCAAGGTCTTCTGTTCTGCTAATAATCTGAACGGCAAGCCTTGATACGAATCCCATAATATCGAATGCATCATCATCAATCAATTGTTTTGAAAATATAACTATGAATCCACCGTCTTTTCTTGATAGTACTACCTGAGCAAAAGTCGGATTGCTGACGGGTTTCATCGAGCCTTCGGAAACGAATGTAAAGGAAGGTAAACGATCGAGTTTTGGGATAGCAAGTTCTTTTCTGCTCATTTTTATTACCGTTGCATTTTTTCTTACAACTCCGGATTCTGTTACGAACTTTAGGATATGATTATACCATTCCTGCGGAACTAAGTATCCGCCCGAACTTCCTGTGGTTTCATTCAGGAAATCTTTGTATCGTTGTGAAAAAAGCTCGGGACGATTATAAATTATCCCTTTAATAATATTCCTCCCTTCCTGAACAATAGGGTCCTCTTTATTATCTTTTGACCGGAAAGGTTCTGTTGGAATTCCGGCAATACTTTTATTTATTTCATCGAGTTCTTTCTTTACCACATCTTCTGCAATTCTTTTCGATATCTGCTCGATTTTTTCCACATCTGTTTCGTTTGGAATGATAACATCATCCAATGTTTTTCTTTCTTTTTCCATTTTTATTTTTCCTTTCATTTTAAAAAAATAATTTATTGTATTTTTTTTTCAGCATTTCTGCTTTTTTCTCTTACAGATTAATTTTTTAATATCAAGTTTCTAAAAATTGCTTAATAATTATTGCGTGTAAAAATATTTTAAACGCAAAAATCACATGCTTTTTGCTTTCAATAATTACCGACTACTTTTTTATAATTCTTAAAATATCATTTAACTTTCTCGCTAATTTATCTTCTATTATTTCTATTTTACTTTGCAATATCGAAAGATTTATTTCCTGCAATACTTCCTGTGACTTTATTTCTTTTAGCATCAGGTTTAAGGCATCGGGATTTGCAGGAATTACTACGGAAGAATATTCCAGTAATTCCCATTCATCTATAATATTATAAGTCCCGGACTGGTTATTTGTTGTCGTGTTTTGTGTCTTTAATTTTTTCGGAATATAACCTATAGACCAGGCGTTTAAATATCCCTCACGGTTTAGTATGTATAAATCATTACCTGCAGGTGTATCCGCAAATTTTGTAATTGCCTTTACTCCAAAATCATCAGGGAAAAGTGCAATGTTTTTTCCTATCACATTTCCTCTGGAATGGTGGCTGTGTCCGAAAAGTACAATAGGATTTTTTCTGTAATTATCCGCATCCATTCCAAAAGGATTAACTATATCTCCAAACCTGTCTGGTGTTACTGTAGATATATAATGTGTAATTGTTTTTTCCTTATCATTAAAGGATTTTTCAGTTACTATAAAATTTTTGTAATTCATCTTCTTTCAAATGTTAAATTTTTAATGTTAAATGTTAAATTATTTATTTCCAGTGTTTTTAATATTTTATTTATTCTATTTGTTATTTGAAGCAAATCCTTCCATTTCCCTTATCTCATCCACGTTTGCTATATCATATTTCCTGTATATTTCATATGCCTTAAGTTGTAAATCCCTGTCAATTTCAAAATCATATTCAAGCGACACAAATAGGTTTTCCTCTTCATAATTATTTTTAAGGAATATATTCAGCTTACTTTCAATATTTATTTTTGCAAAAGGTTTTATCACATAGTCATTAAAAATCTTGATAGATTCTCTTGAATTTGCCCTGTTCACATCGTCTGTAATTCCGAGAATAACTTTAGGTACTCTGAATAGTGACATAATTTCGTCGCGAATCAATTTACGGGAGGGGAGTATTTCTACATCTTTTGGAAATGCCTGATATGGTTTTGCTTTTATTCCGCCTTCGAGTAGAAGCGTTTTACCCGAATTTACAGCACCTTCATACGTTTGCTTGAACTGGTTTACATACCTTTCGTATTTATCATCGGGAAGTATTGTATCGGATTCAAGCAGCATTCCTATAGCCGCATCATTTTTATAGAAATTTCTCTGGTAAAGATTTTGAAGGTAATCTATTTCAAGCGTGAAGTTAAATCCCGATATTGTGGATTTTCCATATACATTCGAATCAGGGTCGGGAATCAGGAAGTGAATAATATCTTTCGGTTTATATTTCACGATTCCCTGGTCTGTATAGTATTCATAACTCTCGATGTCGGTCGAGTTTTTATTCATATTTATTTTAATGTTTTTCGAGGGAAGATGGTAAAAGCCGAGAGGTCTGTTTTTCAATCCTCTGTGTATAAAAATGTAAGCATTTCCATATAAATCCAAAGATGTGGAAATCTTATGAAGAATTTCTTTAAAAGTTTGATTTCGTTTATTCGGTTTTGAAATCAGCGAAAGGAAATCATGACTTTTTACTTCTCTTTGTTCACCCGATGCATTTTTCTTATAAAGAAAAATTCCTGCTTTCGAAATATTTTCAGCACGAGCATTTATGCAGGCATAGGTGTACGATTTATAAGATTCGCCTCCCCAGGAATTTATATACTCAGTCAGCGAATGCCATCCGCTGTTTATACTCTTTTCTTCTGCCTTCCCGAAAATCTTTTTAACTCTCTCTATTATTTTCATAATAATATTTTTAATATTTTACTTTCTGTTTTAAACTCCATACAAAAATACGGTATATGATACGAAGAAAGAAAACTATTGACGTTGAATGAAAAAAGTGAGGAGTTACAAGGCTTCCGGGGTGGTCGGTATCTAACTCTTTTTAATAGAATATTATGTTCAAATTACTGAAACTCTTAACAGGCAAAGGTTAAAACAGGATGTGTAAAATAAAATTTATATGAATATTCTCGTTTGGTAAAAACTAATTTTTAATTTGATGTTTTCTGAAAATGCTTAAAACATTTTCTTTCTTCGCATGGCTTGGATATTTTGATATATCGTAATCTATGTTATTATATGAAGAACCTATGATTCCCCCGATAATACCCCCGGCAGCTATCAATACCGATTCATAAATCAAAAAATAAACATAGGCACCACCTTCAGAGAAATTGCCTCCTTTAAACCATTGTTTCCCAAATACAGCTGTTATTAAAAAACCACTTACTGCTCCGGTTAACGCTCCTCCGAGGATTCCTTCCCGGGTTTTACTTTTACCTTTGAAAATAATTTCCTGAACGTTTTTATACAAAACTATTTCATTTCCTTTTTCGTGATTTAATTTAAAACTCGAATCGCTGATAGGTATTACGGATTTACAATCAAAAAAGTTTGAAACCTTAATTTCTTTAATTGTATCACCGGTTCTTTTTAACACTCTTTCCGTATATTCAGATGTTAAATTAAATGGTTTTGTAAATATTTGTTTATTTAATAATGAGTCTTGTGAAAAAGCAATATTGATAAACAATAGAAAAAGTAAAGAAAATAAAATATTCAATGATTTCATAATTATCAAAAATAGATTTTATGCTTTTTAAAAATCCTTAATATTTCTTCTTTTTTCTTTTGTTCGGAAAATTTTGTAAGGTCATAATTTTCTCTTTCATATGTATTCGCACCAATTATCCAGCCAGTTGTAGTACCAATTGCTGTGATAGTAGGGAATATAATCGATACTATGATTGCATTGCCCATATTTTTGTCACCATCACCGGAAGAATTACTTAAAATTAAACCACATGTAACAAAACTTGATACTAATCCTCCTAGTAATCCTAAAAATATTCCGTCTCCTTTTTTATTCTTGCCTTTGAAAGAAATATCATTAATATCTTTATATAAAATAATTACTTTTTCTGTATTGGAATTAACATAAAAACTCGAATCGGTTATTGGAGTGATTTTATTGCAATCTTTATACACTTTCTCAAAATTATTAGATTCATTAAGCATAGGGAAAGAAATTTCGGCTTCAGTATACTTTACTGTCAAATCGAATTTGTTTGTAACTATTGGTTTATTTAAAATAGAATCCTGGGGGAATATGTAAATTGGTAATCCAGAAATAAAAATCGTAACTATTATAATTAACTTATTCATTTAGATTCGGTTATTAATTTAATAATTTAATATAAAATAATGTAAATTTTATTAATCTACAATAAAAATGCGTCATATTAAATTTATTGATATAAGTAATTATTCTTCATATGTTTGTAAATAGATGCTTTTACTATTAAAAATAAATAAAATAATGAATACACTGATAAAAAAAACTATTTTATTCTTATTGTTAATTATTGCCGGATTAAATTGTAAATTAATTATTGATAGTGAGGTACCTATAAACACAGAAGTTTATGAGATTCAAGGTAGGGTAATATCCGGGATTTTTAATTCAGGTGTCCCGGGAATTAAAGTATTGTACTATAAAAATTTTACATACACGGATAATTATGGACTATTTAGGATGTTTGGAAACGAGGCTCATCATTATGATGATATTTATGTTACTGACAGTATTAATAAAACCGGGAGTATTTTTCTTGAAGGTAATGACGGATGGAAACGTTTATATCATACAGTTGAAAGTATTGATACTAATAATCTTCCTTGTGCTTATATTAATATCATACTTCAAAATGGAATGGGAAATTCGAATAGAAAAAAAATATTTTATACGGATTATTTCCATGTTCACGGATTTAGTGATGACGGTTTTTGTAAAATTTATTTGCAAGGAAATTATGATGTGTATGGAAAAGTTTGTGTTCTTTTATATACTGTTGATACTAATGAACAGGTTATCAGTTATGATAAGTTCGGATTTAAAAAATGTGGATTCTTATATGGTAAAAATTATGATTTAATATTTACTCAGGAAGACATGAATTTTAATCCTGATGAAATATTAGTTACTGGAACTATAACAAATTTACCTCCACATACAAGTTCGACTCCTTCTTATCTATTGTTTTCGATGTCTCCGGTCAAATCTGATTATATATATCCCGTGAGTAAAATTTGTAATATATCGGGAAATAGTTTTAGTTTTCTTATTCCTAAAGAATTACCCGAAAGAAATTATTATCCTGTGCTGAGTTTGAATTTCTCCGACAGCAGTATTGGTTTGACAAATACTAATCTGAATTATATACTTCCTACAAACGGAAATGCTAATATAAATATTGCAGTTCCATCAAATGCACAAATAATTGACCCGCCTCCTAATACATTGATTGACTCAAACACATCATTTACAGTGTATTCACAAAATACAGATTGCATTTTTCATATTTCAATTGAAAATGCATCAAGGAAATTCCATATTTATACAAAGAGTGGTAATTTCAATATTCAAAAAATATCAAAACTTGGATTAGGAGGCTTAATACCTAATACAAGTGTCGTAATGAAAGTTAATACTATTGGTTTATGTAATAGTGTATCCCAATATATTTATGAAGATTTTCTGAATATATCTAATTACACTACACAGGAAGTAGTTAGAAATTATTATGTAAAACCATAAATCCATAAAAAAATATTATAATTCATATATAATAATGACTTGTAAGAATTTTATTAAAAATGTGAAGGATAATATTTTCTCTAAAATTTGTTACAATTTGTTACATCTGGATTATAGATTATACATATAATTTTAACTTTAATATTATTAAATTTGTTACTAAGTAAAAAATACATAGAATGAAAAAAATACTCTCTCTTTTTTTCGTAGCGGTTGTTTTCATGGTTATATTCATTGCTACAAAACCAAAAACTGAAAAGTTTAGTCCGATATTAAAATACACGGTGGATAATTTATCGGAAAATCAATATAGTGTTTATATATATCTTAAAGATAAAGGACCAAATGCAGAATCAAAACTGAATAATCCTTTAAGTCTTGTCTCTCAACGCTCTCTGGATAGACGCTCAAAGGTTTTTCCTCAAGGGCATCTTGTGGATATGTCCGATGTTCCGCTTTATGAACCTTATGTAAACGAAATTAATTCGAAAGTTACAAAAGTCAGGCACGAGTTAAAATGGTTCAATGTCGTTTCTGCAGATGTGACATTAGAACAGTTATATGATGTTGCAGATTTGAGATATGTTGAAAAGATTGATATGGTTGAAAGATTTAAAAAACAAAAAGAAGATATAGAATCTAATTTTAGTGATAATTTCATTAAGTCAAATATTAATAACTTAGATGAACCATTGACGGATTCCTTGAATTACGGAACAGGTGCAGGATTACAACAGCTCACTCAAATAAATGTAAATTTAGTTCACAATCAGGGTATTTATGGTCAGGGTGTTATGATTGCGAGTTTTGATGCCGGATTTTCGAATCTAACTCATCCTGTGTTTACAACTCTTCCGATGAATATTTTTAAAAGAAAAGATTTTCATACAGGTGATACGGTTAATTTAACTGCTCATTCACACGGAGAAGGTACTTTATCTCTTGTGGGAGGCTATCATCCGGGCAATATGATTGGACCGGCATTCCGTTCGACTTTTATACTTTGCAGAACGGAAGTAGACCCCGGCGAAAGATGGTATGAAATGGACCATTGGTCAGCCGCCGCTCAATGGGTGGATAGCCTTGGCGCTGATATTATTACAAGTTCACTCGGATATCTTGAATTCGATTCACCTGATTCAAGTTATACATGGCAGCATATGAATGGTAAAACACTTTTAATTACAAGGGCAGCTGCTCTTGCTTCACATAAAGGGATTGTAGTCAGTAATTCTTCTGGAAATAACGGTAGTGATACACATAATACTCTTGGCGGACCCGCAGATGCAGATAGCATATTAACTGTCGGAGCGGTCGATTTAAGTGGAATACGTGCTTCCTTTAGTTCTATCGGACCAACAACTGACGTTCCGGCAAGAATTAAACCTGATGTTATGGCATGCGGAAGCGGTAATAAAGTTGCATCAGGCACTACAGGTTACAGCTCATTCGGAAGCGGAACTTCTTATGCCTGTCCGTTAAATTCAGGTGTTGTAGCTTTGGTTTTATCCGCAAATAAAAATCTTACCCCGTTGCAAGTTATAGGGATAATGAGAAGATTTGCGAGCAATTATTCATCACCAAATAATAATATGGGGTGGGGAATAATCAATGCACAGTTGTCTGTAGATTCCGCAAGAAAAATGGATAATGTGTCTCCTTCAATCGCTCATACGCAACCTTTTGCTAATACTACTAGTACCGGAACTATTACATTGAAAGCTCGAATATATGATAACGGGATTATCAGGACCAGAAGTGGTGAAGCACCAAGGATATATTATAGAAAATCTACTAATAATGGTGTAAACTGGACTGCATATACATCAGCAAACTACACTTCCACCACTACTCGCGATACTTTTTATTTCCAGATTCCGGGTAGTGTTCTCGGAACTAAGATAGAATATTACTTTGCGGCTCAGGATATTTCTCTGCCAAATGCACGTATTTCTACATTACCTGCAGGTGGAAGTGGAATTAATCCTCCGGGTTCGACTGCTCCTGCTTCAAGATTAACTTTTAATGTTACTACTTCAGTTTCTGTTATCAGTAATAATGTACCCGGTGAATATAAATTGTTTAATAATTATCCGAATCCATTTAATCCAAATACAGTTATCAAATTTAATCTGATGAAAGCAGGTGATGTAAAATTAAACGTCTACGATATCACAGGTAAATTGGTTAAATCTCTTGTTAATCAAATGCTTTCGGCTGGCGAGTTTAAAATTGATTTCAGTGGTGCGGAATTATCATCAGGAATTTATTTATATAGAATTGAAGCCGGAGACTTCAAAGATTCGAAAAAAATGTTGTTGATTAAATAGAGTTAATTATAAAATTTAAAAATTTATTTTTATAGAGTTGCTCAAAGTTATGAGCAACTCTTTTTTTTGCTTTAAAATTTTATTATACTTGGTAGCTGGTGATATGTTCTTTATTAAAAATCCCAAATACACTCTCATTTGGGATTTAGTATTAAAATATTTTAATTTAGTATTTGATATTTTTATTTTATCAATACCATTTTCTTTGTTTCTGTAAATCCATTTACTTCTAATTTATAATAGTACAATCCGCTTGCCAAATCTCCCGCATCAAACGAAACCTGATATGTTCCTGCTTTTAATTTTTCATTAACAAGTATAGCAACCTTTTTTCCAAGAACATTATAAATGATAATTTTTGAAATTCCGTCATTTAACATTTGCCATTTAATATTTGTCATTGAGTTAAACGGATTTGGGTAGTTCTGGAATAATTTAAAATCTTCGACTATACTATTTTGATTAGAGATATTCTGTATCAATTCAAATTCAGTCTTAAATGCACTTCTTCCGTGTGTCCAAGCAAAAATTTGTGCTGATGGCTGATGAATTGTCAAATCGTGAACCGGAACATTTGAAGGCAAGCCGTTTCCCATTATTGCCCATGATTGACCAAGATTTGTAGTTTCCATAATTCCATAATCTGTTCCGATATACAATTTATTCGAATTAAACGGATTTATGAGAACATCGTTTATTGGTGCATCCGGAAGATTGCTGTTTATAGCTGTCCAGTTTGCTCCGTAATTAGTAGTTCTGAAAATATGTGCTCCTGTTGAATCTATTTTATATCCCGAAAGAGTTACATAACACAAGTTTGCGGAATCTTTGTGAATGGTAACTCTTGTTACCCAGCGGTTGGGGAGTCCTGCATTTATTAAATTCCAGTTTATCCCTGCATTAGTCGTTACCCAAACATTTGCATCATCTGTTCCGGCATAAATCACATTCGGATTCGCTTTTGATACATCTACTGTTGTAATTGTTCCAAGATTTAAAGCGTGACCTTTAGCAAGGTCAGGGCTTATTGCTGTCCAGCTCGCCGCTCTGTTTGTTGATTTATGGACTTTATAAGTCCCACAGTATAGAATGGAAGGATTGTTTTTATCTATTATCCATGGTGTGCTCCAGTTTGTATAAGCTAAATCAAGTCCGGAAGTAGCACTCATAAAAGAGCTTCCTCCGTTTGTCGAACGAACAAGACCGCCATTTTGTGAAGATGCATACATATATTGTGGATTTTGATAATCTATTAGACAATAAAATCCGTCACCACTTGTTACAGTATTCCAAGTTAAACTTCCCGTTGTCATAATACAAGAGTTATCTTGTGTTCCTCCCAATAAAACATTTGGATTTTGATAACTTACATCACCTGAATAAAATTGTGTTACAGGAAGTGTAGGACTCTCTGTAAAACTCGAACCTCCATCCGTTGAATAATTTATTCCTCCGTCATTTCCAATCACAATAAAATTCGTATTTGAAGGTGCAAAACATACTGCATGATGGTCTACATGAATAGCTGAAAAGACTGTTGGGAACGAAGTTCCGCCATTTGCAGAGACTTCCATATAAAGTCCTCCGCAAAAAACCTGGTTTGGATTTGTTGGATTTACTTTACAAATTCTGTTAAACCAAGCATAGTTCGATGAACCCGCAACCGATGAATTTACAAGTGTCCAGCTTGTTCCTCCGTCTGTTGTTTTATATAAACCGTCAGTATAACCACTTGAATTTGCAATTAGTGCATAAATAATTTGAGAGTTGGAAACCGAAATATCCATTGAAATTCTACCGAGTGTGGTTGTATTTGAAGGAAACCCGCCGTTCACTACATTCCAGTTTTGCCCTGAGTTTGTAGTAACATATAAAGCGGATTTAGGACCTCCGTATTTAATATAATTTTCTCTTCTCGTTCGCTCCCACGTTGCCGCGAAAACTTTTGCAGGGTTCGATGGATCAATTGCAACATCTATTGCACCGACTGAATCTGCTACAAATAAGGATAATGACCATGTATTTCCTGCATCTGTGGATTTATAAATTCTTCGCTCGGGATTATTATGTCGTATAGAACCAACTGCCGCACCAAACATTTCATTTGGATTCAAAGGATTTATTACAATATTGCCGATGCTGTATGTATTTTGCAAACCAATATAAATCCAGTTATTACCTGAATTGGTCGATTTATAAATTCCCGTACCGGGATAATAACTCCTTAATGAATTCGATTCACCTGTTCCACAGTATATAATATTTGTTGAAAGCGGATTTATTGCTAATGCACCTATGGATGAAGTATTTTGATTATCAAAAACACTCGTCCAGCTCTGACAGAAATTTGTTGATTTCCATACTCCACCGTTTGCGCATCCTGTATATATTATTTGCGGATTGTTCGGGTCAATGGAAATTGTTGTAATTCGTCCTTCTACATTAGTAGGTCCGACAAGTTCCCATAATGTATTTTTATAATTTTCACTTATATTTAAATAATTTTTCACATATTCCATTGATTTTATTCTCTCATCATTTGGGATTTCTGCAAAAGGATAAGCCCTTTGCTTTTCAAACCATCCGTAATCGGGAATTCTTTTGGGCTCCCTGTTTTTTTCTACATAAATGTAGTATAACAGGAAAATTAGTACTGCTAGAATTATATATGCAAATAATTTTGAATATTTCATTGTTTATTTGGTAAGTTTTTTATAAAATTGTCAAAATTTACACAAATATACAACAATAAAAAAAATACTAAAAACTTCTTAATTTTTCATAATTTTAATGTTATTACTACTATTTTTTTTAACTTCAAGACTTACAAATCTAATGTATCTTATGAATACATTATTCATTGATTTTACAGTGAAAAAAGTTTAATTTTAATGTTTAAAATTAATA
>JBAZEQ010000055.1:0-11560 GCA_041653855.1 Ignavibacteria bacterium
CGAACCATACAATAGAATACTTTAGGAAAATACTTTATGGAATGATATGGTGAAATTTGTTAGTACAAAAGATAATAAATGGGCTTCGGAAAATATTAATACTATGCTCGATGTTCATCATGCAAATTGTGTTTGGATATACAATTCCAAAGAAGAAAAAATCCATTCAATAAAAAATTTGGATGATCCAAAACTTGATAATTTACCTGTTTCCGATAAATCTTTTTCGGTATTATTCAAAGGAACAAAATTCCCCCATTTTTTTGCTATCACACAAGAAGGCTTAATGGAAATATATGGAGCCTCTATTCACCCGACAAATGATTTTGATAGGATTTCAACTCCTGCGGGTTATTTTTTTGTCGGTATTTTATGGGATAAAAAATATATTAAAAATATCGAGCAGGTTATAGATTGTTCTTTTAATATTTTATTGTCTGGTGATAAAGATACTATCCTGACAAATCCGGCTGTAAGAACTTTTTATAAGAAGATATTTGACCCTATAAACAATAATGAAATTGCCAAAATAGTAGTATCCAAGGATATTTCTCAATTTATAAGTATGGAGCATATTCCGAAAAGAACTTTTGGAAGTATTATGATATTTTTTGTAGTGTTTGTATTGGTTACGGCTTTTACGTTTTGGCTTTGGATAACGGTACCTTTAAGGAAAATTTCAATTGCTCTTAATACTAATGACGCTTCCCATATAGCTAAAGTCGTTTCGAATAAAAGTGTTTTTGGAGATATTGCAAAAATGATTATTGAATTCTTTGAACAAAAGAAAGAAATAGAACAAAGTGAGAAAAAATTCAAAGATATGTTTGAAAATCATAGTGCTGTTATGATATTAGTTGACCCTGTTTCTGGAAATATTGTTGATGCCAATAAATCTTCGGAAGAGTTTTATAAATATGACTACAATAAATTAATCTCTATGAATATCTCTGACTTAGATATTCAACCAAAAGAAAATTTAAAATTTGAATTAAGTAGATCTTCAAATGGGGAGAATAATTATTTTATATACAAACATAAACTGGCAAACGGAGTAATTAGGGATGTAGAAGTATTTAGTAAACCTATAACGGTTAATGATAATAAAGTATTGTTTGTAATAGTCCACGATATCACTGATAGAAAAAATGCTGAAGAAAGATTAATAGAAACAAAAAACGAGGCGGAAAAAGCTACATTGATGAAAGCACAGTTCTTATCCAATATGAGCCACGAAATCAGAACTCCTTTAAACGCAATTATTGGTTTGAGCAATTTGATGATAAGCGATGATGATATAGATGATAGAAAACGCGAGAACCTGAAAGCAATAAAGTTTTCTGCAGACCATTTGCATGCAATTATAAATGATATTCTCGACTTTTCTAAAATAGAAGCGGGTAAAATTTCTCTTGAAACGATAGACTTTAATATTAGGGAGTTAATCGAAAATGCATCTAAAACTTTAGAACTAAAGGCTACGGAAAAGAAATTGTATCTAAAAGCTTCTGTCGATAAATGCATCCCCGAAATATTAATAGGTGACCCTGTAAGGCTTAACCAGATTATAATTAATCTGGTCGGAAATGCAGTAAAGTTTACTGAAGAAGGAGGAGTGGAAATTAAAGTTGATGTTGATAAAAAAGATAACGGAAATATAAGTTTAAATTTTAAAGTCTGTGATACGGGAATCGGAATCTCGCAGAGTAAAATTAAAAATATTTTCGAAAGTTTTACACAGGCATATGTCGATACAACAAGAAAATTCGGTGGAACAGGTTTAGGATTAGCAATAACAAAAAAGCTTGTGGAAATGCAGGGTGGTGAAGTAATAGTTGAGAGCAAGGTCGGAAAGGGCTCGATATTTAGCTTTAGTATATCTTTTGGAATTAGTGATAAACAAAATATAGAAGAGAAAAAAGTAATACAAATCCATAGAAATTTATCTGGAATAAAATTGTTGCTTGCAGAAGATAATGTTATGAATCAATTTTTTGCTAAACAGCTTTTTTTAAAATGGGAAATTAAAGTAGATGTGGCTAATAACGGTATAGAAGCTGTAGAATTACTTAAAAAAAATGATTATGATATTGTTCTGCTCGATTTACAGATGCCGGAAATGAACGGGTTTGAAGTTATTGAAGTAATCAGAAACATAAAATCCGATGTAAGAAATCACAATATTCCCGTTATCGCTCTTACAGCAGATATTTCACCGGACACTAAAGAAAAAGTAAATTCAAGCGGTATGAATGATATTGTGCTTAAACCGTTTGAACAGCACGAGTTATGTAGTAAAATATCGAAATTTATTGTATAGTAATATTTAGTGTTAAATTTATAACCCGAAGGAAAAAACTATAAAGAAGTTTCTACCTTGTTTAAATTTATTTAATCTCCATCCGAAGTTTATTCTTCCTATGTCCATTATTCTGCTAATCGCAAATCCTGCTTCCATATATACTCCGTCTGTAATCGATGTTTCATAAGGATATTGTGACAATGACGATTTATTTGAACCGCTTATATCACTTTTTCCGGCATTAAAAAATCCAATCAAATCAAAACCTTTTATGTAAGGAACTTTTTCCCATAAAAATCTTCCGAAATTATTTTCGAGATTTAGATATAATACTTTATCACCAAGATATTCGTTGTAATCCATCACGATGAACGCCATATTCTCAGGCTCTGTTTGTATGTGTGTCTGGAAGTATGCGAGGTCTTGATAGGGAACCGCTCCGTTAATATATACACCGCCAAACCTATATTCCAGATTAATAAATGAACTAAATTTATTCTGTCCGTAAAAATTAAAACTATATCTTCTGTTCTCAAATGTGCTGAGTAAATTTTTCCCCGAATAATCATATCTGAAAATTAATCTCGGTAATGCTGTTGTTCTGAATCTCGATATTTCACCATCGCCCCAATCGATACCGAGAAATGAATTCGGGTCAATTCTTAATTCAAACCCGATTGTTCTTTTGAAAGCTTCGCTTACCAAAGGATTGTCGGGATAATTTTGCGATTTCTTTAAAAAACTAAAATCTGAATTTTTATAACCCGAGGTTTGCTTTTCCTGTGAATAAATTAATCCAAATCTGAGTTGTGGTATGATAGATTTTCTTATACTTAATGAGTAACCGTTTCCGTAATAATAATTAAATTTATCCTTCTTATAAAAAAGAGTATAAAAGTTATTATCGAGAATTCTTAATCCTGTTCTTTCGGTAACAAAAATTCCATTCAGATTATTAAAAAATCTGGCTTTGATTTGAAGATTCTTATCATTCAATAGTCTGAAACCTGCACTAATATCATATTTTGTCTTTTTATCACCGAAACCATAACTGATAAATGATTCCGCACTATATTTCCCAAAATCTTTATTGTAGGCGGCATTCAGACCTATCTGATGTCCCGAAACTCTATTGAAACTATATGCATCGAGCAGGCTTAAGCTGAAATTTTTTCCGTATTGTAATGAAGCAATACCTAATGAAAGAGTTTTACTTTTTCTCATCTCTTCCCTTGCAATTTTTTCAAAAGTTATTTTTTCTTCATCGGTGTTTTTTATCAATTGATTATTTTCCCAATATGCAGAATCTTTTTTTGTTGCATCAGGTAGGATTTTAATAACTATATCATCGAAAGTTCCCAAAGGGGCTTTAACATTAAGGTTATAATTCGATACGATAGTGAATACTTCAGCTTTAAATTTCACCAAACCTAAAAAAGAGCCATCGGCAAAAATTTCTATGTCGGTGGGCATCCAAAAAGATTTTTTATTTTTATCCCAATATGAGGTAAATTTTTGTATGAAATCGATATTATCCACACCTCTTGGTAATCCTACATCATTGGTTTTTAGTGATACCTTCATCAAAGCATATATACTGTCTATTATATAAATATTACCGGTAAACTGCGGGACTAAGTTGGATGTATTTATAACATTTATTTTGTAAATTTTAATCGAATCAATCGAGGTAATATTTATGAGTTTATATTCATAGCTGTCGAATGCATCATCACAAAGAGGCCCGGGAATTTTTGCCTCGTTTAAATCAATCTCTTCATCGTAAAAATTTACTATCATGGGTATTGCAAAACCTTTTAATATGTTTGCGGTTTCTTTTTTGCTTTTTATGATTTGTTTTTCCAAATCAGGCTTCTTAAAATATCCTTTTGTTTCGGATTCGAGAATTCCGAAAATATTCATTTTTGATTTATCCGTAGTTGTATCTTTTTCTGATGTCGGGTTGATGTTTGAGCGTACTACAAATTTAGAATATGCATCATAATTGTATTCATTGAGTTCTTTTTTAAAAAGCTTTTTGTATTTAATTGCACGTCTTATGATGTCGTAAGCTGGGTCTTCACCGAAAACCTCTATTTCCTCAGTCATAAACCCGGTTGGTCTTAAAAAAATATTTCTTTCGAAGTCTTTATCCTCTATGTATATACTTGCTGTATCCGAGAAATATCCTATGTATGAAAAAACAGCTTTATAATATCCATTTTGAAGTTTTATTATATATTCTCCGTTTTGGTCGGCTACAGTTCCGTAAGCGGTATCTATTACTTTTACCGTAACAAAACTCAGAGGCTTTTCCGTTCTTAAATCTTTTATTACTCCTGTTAGTTTATAAGTCTGGGAAAAAGAGGAGTTAAAACCAATTAATAAAACAAATAACACTAAAAATAAAAATTTCTTGAACATAATTATAATTATTTTATTATTACAATCTTCTTTTCTTCTATTTCATAAACCGGGTCGAAGTTAAATCCGATTACTTCAACGAAGATATTTCTATTTTTCTTTTTAAGATTATTCAGCTCTTCCGTTATATCACCGCCTTTTATAAATATCATTTCTCCTTTTTCCTTTAAGAATGATTTTGTCCAGTTATATAATTTATCGAGCGGAGCAACGGATTTTGCAGTAACAATATCGAATTTATTTTTAGACTGAGATTCCTTCGAAAAAGTTTCAGCACGTCCGCATATTACATCAACGTTTCTTAGTCCAAGATTCTTCACTATTTCTTTTACTGCATTTGCTTTTTTAATTATGGAATCTGACAGGGTCATCTTTAAATCATTTCTTAATATCTTAAGCGGTATACCCGGGAATCCTCCGCCCGTACCTATATCCACGATTCGGGAATTATCGGGAATGAAATGTTTTGTAAGAAAAAAAACAGAATTTAACACGTGTGCTTCGATTGATTCTGAATTTCTGGAAATCAAATTTATTTTCGAATTCCAATCGAGAAGGAGTTTATTATATTCGTTAAACTTTTCGATAATGTTTCCATCCGTAATTTTCAGCTCTTCCCGTAAAAATGTTTTTAACAATTCCATGTATTCAAAATGTATATTAAATATCAAAAATTAAATATGAAAATAAAGAAACTTTATTTTAGTTTTATTGTTTCTTGTGTTAATAGTAAAATAAAAATAATGAACGATACAAAAATAATGATAGCAACATTCGGACTGGTAGTAACCTTTATGGGAGTACTATTCTGGTTGTGGACTTTGAAAGCAGGTGTTTAACCTGCTTTCAGATAATAAATAACTCGGAACAGGTCTGAATTATTCGTTTAGTTTTTCTTGAATTCTTCCACCTGCAATTTAAGGGGATTAGTCTTTTCATCCCAGTTAATTGTTCTTTGCGGAAAGGGCATAGAAATACCTTTTTTATCGAATTCGTATTTCAGTCTCTTTTTATATTCCCTGTCAATTTCCCATTGCTTTGATGGTTTTGTTTTAATTCTTGCTTTTATTATGACCGAGCTGTCTTCAAACCGGTCTAAACCGAAAATCTCTATCGGCTGTAATATCTTATCTCTCTGCTCGGAGTCATTCATCATTTCATCCCCGACATTTTTCATTATATCTATTACTTTGTTAACATCTTCTTTGTATGCAATTCCTATATCGAAAACAGTTGCCGACCATTCTTTTGTCTTATTTGAAAGTGTGTTAATTTTACCGTTTTCGAAAATGTGAACCGTCCCTGATATATCACGAAGAGTTGTAGTCCTCAGTTCCACATTCTCGACCAGTCCGCTTATTCCGTTAATTACGGCTGTATCTCCCGTCCTGATACGGTTATCCAGCAATATGAAAAATCCGGAAAATATATTTTTTACAAGCTCCTGCGAGCCGAAGCCAACGGCAATACCTATTATGCCCGCACCCGCAAGTATAGGTCCAATGTCTATCCCAATTTCCCTCAGTATTATCATCATAAAAACTATCCAGATGGAAATCTTTCCCGTGGTATGAATTATTCCCATTAAGGTATTTATTCTCTTTTCGGTCTCATCTTTATTTGCTTCCTGATTTTGTTGAGACCTTTTTATTATGAAATCTTTTATCCTATTGGTGAAAAATTTGAGTAATTTTAAAGAGACAATCAAAAGTACTATTGTTAACAGTACCGAAGGAATAAAAGAAATAATCCAGTCTGTACCTTTTACTATTACTTCATTCAGGAAGTCAACGTTTTTAAATTTTTCAAGCATAATAATATATTTAAAGATTAAAAAAAATTTGATTCCATATTTAGAGATTGTTCCGAAAACGATTTTCTGGAATTTTCTAAAGTTGTTAATTAAATATCAAAAATAAAATATGAAAATTAAGGAAAGAAAATTTATAAAATGATATATTAGATATAGAATTTAAAACTTATTCTGCTTTTTATATTTCATCACTTCATTTGCCATTTTCCCGAATTGCTTGTCTTTTTTTCTTTTTTCATATACACTGGATTGATAATGAATTTTTTCCCGCTCCATCTTTAAATAATTTTTATAAGTATCTTTATCTATTATATTATTTTCAACAGCATCCAAAACGGCACAGCCTTTTTCAACTGTGTGCGTGCAGTCCGTAAATTTACACTTTTGTGATAACTGAATAATGCTGTCAAAAGTAATTTCGAGTCCATCTGAAGCATCGGCAATCCCGATTTCTCTCATTCCCGGGTTATCTATCAAAATACTTCCATTTTCAAGAATAAATAATTCCCTGTGGCTTGTTGTATGTCTTCCTTTATTCGTACTTGTGCTGATGTTGCTCGTTTTCATAATTTCTTTGCCTATCAAATTATTAATTACAGTAGATTTCCCAACACCCGATGAACCGAGGAAGCAATATGTTTTACCGCTTATCAAGATTGATTTCAAATTTTCATAACCAAATTTTGTTTCACTGCTAAGAGGAAAAATCTTAATATCTTTCAATCTGTTTTTCGCATCACTTAAAAGTTTGTCGAGTTCTGATTCGTTGATAAGGTCGGTTTTGCTCAGCAAAACAATTGGCTCTACTTTTGCCGAATAGCAAAGAGTCAGGTATCGCTCGATTCTGTTAATATTAAAATCCCTGTCAACTGCAACTGTTATGAAAGCATAATCTATATTCGTTGCTATGATTTGCGATTCACCAAATTTGGCTATTGCCTGTCTTTCCAAAATTGATTTTCTCGGATATATCTTGTGGATTACTGCAAAATCCGAATCGCAAACCGTTAAAGCAACCCAGTCACCTACAGCAGGGAAGTCAGTACGGCTTTCCGCAGTGAAACGCATATTACCCGTGATTTCAGCTTCGTATTCATTCGTCTCCGTTTTTACAATATATCTTTCCTTATGCTCCTGCGTAATTCTTCCAACTTCAAAGTCCGTTAAGTTATTCTCTATTCTGAATTTTTCCAAATCCTCGCTGTATCCTAAATATCCCAATTCCATTTTTTTTACAATTCAATTTATTTAACAATATACAAAATTATTAATTACTTCTTCTATTAACAATGGAAAGAACCACCCCGTTTGTCATTCCCGCGAAGGTGGGAATCCAGAAAAATTAAATGATTAGAATATTCCGTTCCCAAAGAGCCTGCTAAAGCAGATTATCAAGACTTTGGGAACGAAGAGTAAAATTTATCTTCTTACTTTAAAAACTTCAATATTTTCCCGTTAACTAAATCCGTATGTGTAAACATTAAATCATGCCCCGTACCGGAAATTAATTCTGTTTCAATTCCCGGAGCAAGTTTATTCAGGCGATTGATTGCACTATCTGCATTATACACTGTTTCATTTTCACCAACTAAAAAAAGTAATGGAACTTGAATATTTTTAAGTTCAAAATCGGTAAGAACCGTTGGATTTGGAGGAGATTTGAATTTGAAACTGCTGTAAGCAATTTCGATATAGTTAATTCTTTCCTCAACAATCTCTTTACCATACTCACCCATATTTAGCAGGTCTTTCCATACAGAATACATTACTTTCTGCTTGAAATACCTGACCGGCAGAAGAGTTCCTATCATATTCCAGATGAATTCATTTGATATATCTAAAACTGTGAACGCCGGAGCTATCAACACTACACGAGTAAGCCGTTCCGGGTGATAGAGTGCATACTGGCTTGTAACCCAGCCTCCATAGGAATAACCAATAATCCGAATTTCATTACCAAGCCGGAGAGTATCGAATAGTTCATTTAGCCATTCGGAAAAATCATTTCCGTTTTCGATTTTACGTGTGTAAACGCTTCTGCCGAAATCATAAATATTATCAAGTGCATAAGTTCTGTATTCTTCAGATAGTGCCTTAATGTTAGCGTTCCAGATAAGTGAATTACACCCGCCTCCCGGTAAAAGTACCAGTGGCGGTGCATCAGCCGGACCGCTGATTCGCATAAACGTTTTTCCAAACGAAGTCTCGACGATTTTTTCCTCTGAAATAACAGTCCACTTTTTTTTCATATTATCCTCAAACGCAAGATAACGCGACTTTGCTTCTTCTGATTTGAATGGGTGAAAGTCTGACATTTCCATAATACCCGGTCCTGAAAATAACGAAACGTAAATCCAGATAGAAAGAATAATTAGTATTAATATAAATGTGCTTGTTACTATTGAAAAATATTTAAATATTTTGAATCCTGTACTTCTTTTTTTCTTTAAAATAACGGATTCATTCTGAATATCTTTATTAGAATTCATTAGATTATCCTCTTTTTTTAAGGTTAATAAAAGCTGTTAAATTTCTTTGAGTAAAACTTAAGAAACTGCTATATCATCCTCTGAGGATTTGTGATGAATATTTTTCTTTTGAAAAATTGAAATGACTTTTGTGAATTGAGTAGAAACTTCTTTTTGCTCTTTTAATAAAACTGTAACACATAAATCATAATAACAGGATGTGTATTGCCAATTGGATTTTTCCGCTATGTCTATAGCGTTGTGAATAATGGATTTTACAGAAACCTGACATTTAATCCCCGAATGGAAATTCGGATTATTTTTTTCTACTAAAAGTTCGTTATAAGTTCGGTGAGCATCTTTATTTAACTTCTGATACGCAAAAACGTTCTTGTCAATCTTTAAAAAATAGACAAAAACATATGCTGTAATCAGCAGAATTATATATACATTATTTTTCTTTTTATTGGTTCTCATAAAATTCCGTTAAATGAAAATGGGAATAATAAATGAAAAATTAAATATGAAAATTGAGAGGGATTTCAAACTCGTTCCCACGCTCCAGCGTGGGAACGTTATAACTTCAACCTCGTTCCCAAAGTTCCCGCCATGGCGGGAGAATGTTAAAATGGATGTGATTTTTTGTTGTTGGTGACGTCCAAAGAGCGGACTAAACACCAAACAACGGCAGAAAAACCGTTAATTCCTCTTAAGATGGTAAATCCACTTTTTGGTTTTATTTTTTCTCTTTTTTAAAATTATTTTGTATTTCTTCCTTTTGATTTGAAATAATAATCCTAGTTAAATTACTTTCCCAATCAATTTCTTTAATAAAATATTCAAATGAGCAGAATTTTTCCAAACTACTTATAAAAGAATCTATCCATTTATGATATTCCCAACCAAAATTAGTTAATAAAGATAGTGGTTTAATTTTAGCATTTAAAGTTATTATTAATTTTCTAGAATCCAAGTTTTCTTTTTCAATACCTAAATAATTATACTGAAATCCGACAGGAAAATTGCTGTAAAATTTAGTATAATTTATTAATAAGTCTAAAACTATTCTTTTATTTTCAACTCTAATATGTCCATCTTTAATTCTACTAACTTTTGACCCTATAGGCAAAACTAAATTGAATCTCGAATACATCGATCCATCAGTTCCCGTAATAAAAATAATTTCTCCTCCATCAGGTGGTTTCATTTTTATTTTCGAAAATATTTGCCTATCTGAAAATGGAGTTGAAAGCATATTAATAATTCTATTATCTAGTAGTATTTTGGGAAAGTCGTTTCTATCATACTCTTTTAATATATTATCTTCGGTTTCTTTTTTTTGGAAAAAGCTTGAAAGATTCAATGACAGTTCATCAATAAAAATATATTCTAAAGCTTCTTCTAATAATTTTTCGGATTTCGTCTTTTTTTCTTCCTCTCCAACAACTTTAACAACTGAATAGTATTCAACTGGATTGTCATTAAATTCTTTTTCGTTTCCTTTATTTCTTTCAATGGTCTTATTTTTCTTTAATTCATTTTCATTAGAATTTTTACTTTCGAATTGTTCTTCCCATATTTTTTTAAAAGCTTCATTTTCAATGAAAACAGCTTTTAAAGTTTCTCTAAGTTTCTTGCTGAATTCATATCGAAAAATATCATATACACATTTGCATTCTTTATCTAAAGGAACTATTGCTTCTATTGTAATTGAATTTTTGCAGTTTCCTAAAAAAGTATATATTAAAAAAATAAAAACAATAAGGGCTAATAACACTGCTATTAATAAAACCGATTTTTTATAATTATCATTTAGAAAATTACCAATTAAACAAGTTGAAATTGAAAGTATAAATGCTCCTAATATAAGTTTTATTAAATCTGATCTTTTTTCTAAGGCATTTTGTAATAAGGTTTGCATATTAAAAATTAAATGAATAAATATTTAATTAATATAAAAAAAATAAGGTATTAAATCTTAATTAAAAGTTACTTATTAAATATTTAATTTTCAACAAAAAAACTTATCTGATTAGTAATTAGAAGATACAATAATAATTACTAACCTTTGTAAATAATTGTCTACTGCATTCCGGCTAAAAACATACCTGTCCCGATAGAAAACATCGGGATGCAAAGAACGCATAATGAATAATAAATTGGTATGATATTTATGCACAAACAAAAAACCCGTCAGATTTCTCTAACGGGTTTTAACTTTATAACCTTATAAACCTTATAAACTTTACAAACTATATGAAAAGCGGTGCCAGTACCAGCGTTACTGTCGAAAGTAATTTTATAAGTACGTGCAGAGACGGTCCGGCTGTATCTTTGAAGGGGTCGCCGACTGTATCGCCAACTACGCCTGCTTTGTGAGCGTCAGAACCCTTTCCGCCAAGCATACCTGTTTCAATATATTTCTTTGCATTATCCCACGCACCTCCTGAATTATTCAGGAAAAGTGCCATAATCACACCTGTAATCGTTCCGATAAGAAGCATACCAGCTACCACTTCCGCTCCGGATGCTTCTGTTATTTCCCATTTATAT
>JBAZEQ010000056.1:0-11483 GCA_041653855.1 Ignavibacteria bacterium
TATTTCTTTGAGTTTCGTCATACCATAAAGCGAATTTCAGCCCAAATGTAATCGGCTCAGCGTGAATGCCGTGAGTTCTTCCGATTGCGGTTAGGTATTTGTATTTTTTTGCTTTTTCTAAAAGGATTTTTTTAAGTTCGATTAAATCACCAAGAATAATTTCACCTGCTTGCTTCATTTGTACGGATAAGCAAGTGTCAAGTACATCTGAACTTGTCATACCCATATGAATAAACCTTGAATCGAGTCCGACATAATTCCCAACATTCGTAAGGAATGCAATCACGTCGTGCTTCACTGTTTCTTCTATTTTCAGAATTTCCTTTACATTAAACTTTGCTTTCTTCTTAATGTTTTTCAGTGATTTTTCAGGTATATTGCCGAGTTTGCAATGGGCTTCGCAGGCAAGTATTTCTATGTCAAGCCAGATTTTGAATTTATTTTCATCTGACCATATTTTTGTAAGCTCTTTTCTCGAATATCGGGGTATCATAGGGTAATTTTAAATATATTTATATAAAAATATATATTAATTTAAATATATTTATATTAAAATTATATAGAGTAATTAGAGAGTAATTTACAGCAGGTGATAACACATTTCAGTTGCAGGATAAATGAATTTATTGCAACTATTTACCTTTTACTTTTCACGTTATACTTTCTATTTCACTTTCACAACCACAAAAGTTATATCATCATTTTGTTCTGCATCACCTCTGAATGCGGATACTGATTCAAGGAGTGTATTTTGAATTTCTTTTGGAGATTTATTTTTATTTTCTTTTATAACCTTAATTACATTATTCAGACCGTATTCATTTCTGCTAATATTCATTGCTTCATTCAATCCGTCTGTATAAAACAAAAACAAATCGTTGGTATTAATATCCAATATTGTTTCTTCGAGATTCGATTCAAAATGTGTTCCATTTTCCAGTCCGAGTCCAAGTCCGTTATTCCTTAATATTTCGATTTGCTCATTATTAGTATAAAGCACAGGATTGTGTCCTGCTCTCGATATTTTTACTTTCATATTTTCCAAATCGAATAGAGCAATCACCATAGTTATAAAAGATTTTCTATCGATTTGTTCATATATTTGCTTGTTAACCTCTATTAAAATATCTTTCGGACTTTCGAACATTTGTGCCGCAAATTGAATCATAGCTTGCACCTTTGACATATAGAGTGCCGCAGGAATTCCTTTTCCGGATACATCGGCTATAACAAGGATAAGTTTTTTATCATTAATCTTTATAAAATCATAATAATCTCCACCAATAATTTTTGCAGGTTCGGAATATCCGGTTATATCGAGTCTATCGATATGAAAGTCTTCTTTTGGCAATAGCCCGATTTGAATTCCCTTTGCAATCTTAAGTTCCTCTTCGATTTTTTGTTTATTGATTTCCTGAATTTTGAGCTTTGAATTTTCAAAACATATTGCACTCTGAAATGCGAATGTTTTTAAAAGGTCGATATCCTCATCGGAGTATGCTTTTCCTGAAGGTTTCGGACCAAAATTCAAGGCTCCTATTAATCTATTCTTAAGAATTATGGGGATAGATAGTACAATATTGTTTTCCATTATAGTTTGTTGCTCTTCTTTGGTCAGATTATATTCATAAAGATTTGCAGCATTTAGCTGGGCAGGAAGTTTACTATTGATGAAAAGCTTGTATATTGCCGAATCAATGAAGTTTGTATAATTTTTATAATTTTTACATATGGTGTCATTATTTAGAAGTGTGTAATAAGATTTATCGTTCAACCAGAGGTTTATATCTTTAATATTCATTGTTGTTTTTACCGAATCGCAAATCTGTTCCAGCAGTTCGTTAATATTGTTTATGAACGATATCTCCTGTGAAAAAGATAACAGGGATTTCCTGTAATTATATCTTTCCCTGTAAAATTGTTTATCGACAAATTCTTTAGCTCTTTTATTTACAAAATCGAAAGTAAAAGTAAAAAGAAGAATAAATGCAATAGTAACAAATTGACTTCTGCCCTGTATATACCCTTTAAGAAAATTATCGAGTGAATAAATAATCAGAAAATACAGAACAATTATTATTACCGTGACGATTCCGAACACAAGACCTTTTTTTACAACGAATTCTGTATCTAAAATTCTGTATTTAAAAATTGCAAAACCGAATGAAAAAGGAATCGCAAGTATCAAGATGCAGGGTACTATTAAATACGGATTTATAAGAAAGTTGGGTTTTTGCATTAGTGATAGAACGAAATTGTATGTAATGCCAGCTACTCCAATTAAAAATCCATAATTAATAATTCTTAACGATTTTTTTAAAGTAATATCTTTAACTTTTTTATATGAACGTGTGAATAAAATTATACCTATAACAAGATATACTAAGATTTGTATAAAGAAAGATGTGAAGTTAAAATAAATTTCGTTATCAACAAATATTTTTCTATATAGTATAAAAAGAATAGGATTCAAATATGAAATTATATATAATAATGCTATAACTGTTTTTCTACGTCGAAATTCATATTTGATGGGGAATGTAAGTAGAAAATGAAGCAAAAAAGGTGAAAATAGTACAAGTGCATTAATATAAGTTAAATATAATATCGTATATAATACCTTACTTATTTCAAGAGAATCTATGTTGTCGATAAAACCGAGTGGATTTGTACTTGCAATAAGTCCTATCGAAGCAGTACATCCAAGATAAAAGAAAAGTCTGGAAGTTAATTCTTTTGGTTTTGAATATCCAACCATAAGACCTACACCAAGGAAACCAAATCCCAATAACCACGAAATAAGAAAACGAACATTAAAATATTTATACACCCATATATTAACATTAAAAAATGTTCCGTTTCTGATTATTGTATAAGTTATTATTTCATTACTATATTTATTCAGCAAACGCATTGCATCACTGCTGCCTTTAAACTCCTGACTGTTAATTGCAACCAATATATCGTTTTCTTTCAAACCTGCTTCGTCTGCTACACCACCGGGAATTATTTGAGATATATATAATTTACTTTCATTTGTATTTACGGGAATCCATAAGCAGTCATCAGTTGTCATTTTTCTTGCAATCATATTATTGTAAAATGACGTAAGGCTTAAAGCTAAAAAAAATAGCGATATAAAAATAAAAATAAATCTTAATTTGTTTTCTGTAAAATTTATAAATTTCATATTACCCTATTTGATTTTAATAATAACAAGTGATATATCGTCATTCTGTTCAGCGTTTGCTCTGTGCATTGAGATTTCTTTCATTAATTCATTTTGTATATTTTTTGAATCCAATTCAGAATTTTTATTAACAATTTCTATAATTCTGTTTATTCCAAATTCTTCTTTGTTTGCATTCATTGCTTCATTAAGACCATCCGTATAAAAAACGAATATATCATCCGTTTTATATTCGATTTCAATTTCTTCAAGGTTTTCATTAAATATAGATTCATTATCCAGTCCGAGTCCGATACCTTTACTCTTTAATTGTTTACATGATTTATTACTGAAGAATAAAACCGGATTATGTCCTGCCCGGGCGAGATACACTTTCTTCGATTCGATATCGAATAATGCGAGGTTAGTTGTTACAAAAAAGTTTTTTTCTAATTTTTTAAAAATTTGTTTATTGACCTCACTTAAAATACTTTTTGGTGTTTTAAATAGTTTTGAGGCAAATCTAATTAGAGCCTGCAATTTTGTCATATATAAAGCGGCAGGGACACCTTTACCCGAAACATCTGCAATTGTTACTAAAATTTTAGTGTCATCCAATTTGACAAAATCGAAAAAGTCACCTCCGACTTCTTTTGCAGGTTCCGTTAAACCTGATATATCCATACCGGAAAAGGAGATGTCTAATCTGGGAATTAATGCTTTCTGGATATTCTTAGCAATTTTTAATTCTTCTTCGATTTTTTGTTTTTTTGTCTCGTTAATTTTCAGGCGTGAATTCTCAAATATTATTGCCGTCTGGGATGCAATTGTTTTTAATAGGTCGATATCTTCGTCTGAAAATGGTGTATCGAAAGGTTTTTTTCCGAAGTTTATTGCTCCAATGAGTTTATCTTTGATTGTTATCGGAATGGTAAGCACAATTTCTTCTTTTTTTATAAAGTCTTTATATTCGTCCGGAATATTTAATTCATTCAAATCGACATTATAAAGGAATTTATGTTCTGGATTATTTTCGAAGATTATGCTGAATATTTTATCCCGAATACGGTATATATCGTTTTGCCCTTTATCTTTTATTTTGAAATAACTTTGAATAATATTTACAAATTCTTTATCTATAATCCAGAATTTTACAATTGATATTCCCATAGTTTCACGGATTGAGAAATTCACTTTTTCAATAACATCTTTCAAGTTATTGATAAAGGGGAGTTCTTCTGAAAATTTTAATAATGAAATTCTGTAATTATATCTTTTTCTATAAAATCTTTTGTCTACAAAAGAATTTGCCCACTTGTTAACATAATCAAAAGTAAAGATTATTATTACTACAGATGAAACCGTAAGGAATGTTTTATTGCCCGTATATTGTGCTAAAATTATGTCAAATATGTATAATACGATTAAGTATACAATAGTGATAAAAAATGTTAATATTCCGAATACCAGAATTTTTTTTACAATAATTTCAGTATCGAGAATCTTATATTTGAAAATTGAATATGCAAATGAAAGCGGTGCAGCCAATGTTAAAATAATAGGAATTCTGATAAGAGGATTGTAATTAATACCTCTGGATACTAAAATGTGATTGAAAATTAAGAAATAATAGACGAATCCTAAACCACCAATAAAAAATCCATAGAGAATTATTCTTAAAGATTTTTTATAACTGTTATCAGGAAATTTTCTATACGAATTTATAAATAGAAAAATACCAATGCCGGGCAGTAAAAGCGGGGAATAGAATAAAACCTGAAATAATATTTCCGAAAAGAGATTTTTTGGCACAAAAGGAATAAATTCAAAAAAGAAATTAATGAAAAGAATAAAAACGTAAACTAAAAATATTGACAATCTTCTGTTTTTGAATTTGTATTTTTCAGGATAAATGGTAAAGAAATGGAAAAATACAGGAAAGAAGAGACAATCTCCAATCAAATAATTATAATAGAAAATTGTATTGAGACCTGTATAATACCAGACGCCACCATAATTTATAAAACCTAAAGAAGCAGTACAACCAAGCAGAAAAAAAATCTGCGAAGTAAATTCTTTTGGTCTTGAGTAACCTACAAGAAAACCATTTATCAGAAATACTAATCCGAGTGCAAAAAATATAAAAAAGATTAAATGAAAATACTTATATAAGTGTACATCAACATTAAAAATAATATTGTCTCTTTCTATCGTATATATTACAGGAATGTTTTCCTGTATACCCATAATAATATTATTGAACTCAGTGATGTTTTTAACAGGTTTTCCGTTTACGGATATGATTTTATCACCCGGTTTCAATCCTGCTTTATCGGCAGGTTCATCCGGTATTATAGAAATAATTATTAAAGATTGGCTTTCAAGGGATTCTAACACATTTTTATTGCATCCATCTATGGCTAATCTATCACTTATAGTAGCTCTGAAAAAAGGAATACCAATTAATATAAAACAATATGCTGTTATTAAAACATATATTAATCTTAATGTACTGTCTGAATATTTAGATAATAGTTTCAATATTTATTTTTTTTCTCTATTTTAAATACGGAAAAAAACTTCTTTTGTTCTATTATTTATAAGTCATAACCTATTGAAAAGTAAAAAGTGTAGGGTCCGAACATAAATGATTCCTGCGTTAATCCTTTGTTAATCAAAAAACTTCTTCCGACTGAAAAACTTGCTTTACCTATTGGCGTATTAAATAAAGCTGATAATCCGATACCATGCCTTAAATCTTTGAACCTGATATCTTCTGCATTATCCCAGATTTGTCCAAGGTCATACCTTGCAGAAAGGTATGTATCAAAAAATAATTTATATGGTAATAATATTCTATATTCCAATGATGTGGATAGTATTTGTCTTCCCCTGAGTTCGTTTTCCATCATTCCGAAAAAAGAATTTTCACCACCCAGAGAAAAATGTTCCATAAGAGGTGTGGTTTTATCCGCGAAACCGAATACGAATTTTGGACGAATAGTATTTATTTTTCCAAATGTAATAGAATGTTCAAAATCAAATAAAAATTTTGAATACGAAACATTTTCTGCTATAATTTTTTGTGAAGTTTCGTAATAATAATTTATTATCGACCCTTTTGTTGGGAAAGGATATTTATCCTGTGTATCAATTTTCCCGCCAAATTTCAATTTTATCGTTCTAAAATCCGATTCAGTAGGAACATCACCTTGCAGAAGGTCTCTTGTTAATTTTTCATATGACAGCTGACCGTAAACGGTTCCAATTCTTCCGACCTGTGAACCTAATAAAAAACTTCCTCCGTACCTTGTATCTCTGTATTCACCTAATAATGACCTTGAATATGAGTTATCATTGAAATTTTTTATTTGAGCATAACTTGAGATATCAATGAATTTATAATAAAACGAAAGGTTGTATGTGAAATATGTATTGAAAAATCTGTTAGACTTAAATTCAGTTTTATATTCTCCATCTTTTAATCCTCCGTTTAACGATAAAGCGACTTCGTTATTAGTACCAAATATACTTTCGTTGTTTAATTCGAAATATAATTGCAGTTTTCTTTCGTTATCTGCTCTCATCGAGAATCTTAAATTTCTTGAACTTTTTTCAATCAGCTGAATACTAAGGCTTGGTCTGTTCGTATATTCGGAATCTATTAAATTAAAACTCAATTGCTGAAAAAGATTTGTACTGTATATATTTTGCAGGCTTTGCTCTATATCAATCTTTCTTATAACTTTTTTACCTTCGAATGAAAGCTCCCGCAAAATTACATTATCTTTTGTTTTTTTGTTTCCACAAATTAAAATATCTTCTATCGTTCCATCGGATACATCTATAAGCAAATTACCACTAACATAATCAAAATAAAATTTTTGAATATCCGAAACACATAAATTATTGCTTTTAATTATCCCGAGTAAATCAAAATATAAATTATATAAATTGTTGTGGTTAATTACTTCTCCTTTATTTTCATATTCAAAGTTCTTTATATGTTCGTAAAGAATATTATCCGAGTTGTTGAGCTTTATCTCGTTTAATTTTGGATTCTCGATAAAATTATAATCTAAATTCAGACCAAAGGAATCTCTTTTAATGACAGCAAAAACATTATTAAAATATCCTATATCATAAAACTGTTTTAACTGTTTTTCTATTGTGGTATATTTTACAAAAGTATTTTCCTGGCTTGCTTTAACGGTAGCTTTAATGCTATCGGGAATTAATTTGGAATTAATATTTACTTTCGGATTGGTCAGAAAATAACCTTTATTTTGGGAGGCTGATAATTCAATAGAATCGACTAATTCTTTTATTCTATCGATATAATTTTCGGTTTCCATTTCACCTTTTTTGACCAGATAATTAATATTGCTAAAATCACTTGCAAGTGTATTACCGATTTTAGGTGTAATAATTATATCTGCATCAGCCAGTTGTTTATCATTTATTTGAGCCATTGTTATCGATAAAATCTGGTCGGCAGTGTTAAATGGGTCTTTTAACTCCTCGGTTGATTTTAAAGGGCTTGTAGAATTAACTGCTATTACGATATCGGCTCCCTGCTCTTTTGCTACGTCAACAGGAATATTTGCAGTAAGACCGCCATCAACAAGGTTTCTTCCGTTTATAATCGTTGGAGAATACAATAATGGGAATGTGAATGAAGCTTTTATACATTCACTTATGTTGCCATTCTTTAATACAATTTTTTTGCCATTATCCAAATCTGTTGCAACCGCACTAAATGGATATCTTAAAGAAGAAAAATCTTTTTTAGGTCTGAATCTGGCATTTAAAAGTAAAACGTTAAATGTTTGAGCAATCTGATATCCGCTCGATAGAGAAGTAGGAAAAACCGGCTTTAACCCGTCAATAGAAAATGAAATTAATCCTTTGTCCTGTGCTTTCTTTTGTTCAAGATATAGAAATTCTCTTTCGTTTTTATTTGAAAGACTTAATTTACTTTGCCAGTCAATTGTTCTTGTTATACTATCAAGCTCGTCTGCGGTATAACCCGATGCGTATAAACCACCGACTATAGCACCAATACTTGTTCCGACTATCATATCGAATTGAATATTATGGATTTCGAGAGATTTCAAAACACCAATCTGTGAAATTCCCCTCGCCCCTCCTCCACTCAGTACAAGTGCAATTTTTTTCTTATTGTACTGTTTTGGAAAAATATTAAAATTATTTGTGTCAATATTACTCTTCTGCTTTAAATCAAGTTTTATAATACTTTGTAAACTATCCTCAGATACCTGTGAATATATGGAATCACAAAATACAAATAAAAGTATAAGAGATAATATTATTTTGATATTTCTATTCATTAATAATTTTCTTTCTTGTGTTAAATATTAAGCCTATAAAATATATTAATAGTCCTGCAAATAAACCCGGATACATTGGTTCTAATCCAAAAAAATAATTCGGTATATCGTTTATTTTATTAATATTCCCAAATATGAAAGATACAAATGAAAATAAAAATGAAACAATCATTGCACTTAAAATAAAGTTCCTGTTGATAGTCAATTTCCTGGAATATGATGATATTATGCCTATTAATAATGAAGGAATTGTTAAACTTCCAATTGTATACCATATCTGGACAACCGATGGAATTAATATTGCAATCAGAATTGATAACACAGATGATATTAAAATCCCAATTTTAGTAAAATTATTTTTATCATCCGCAATATTTTTAATCCGGCAAATAATATCCTTACCAAGTGTAGTAGCGGATATAAAAAGAAATGAATGAAATGTTGACATTATAGTTGCTATCATACCTACAAAGAAGAAGCCTTTTGCAACAGAAGGTAATATATCGTTTGCAAGCAACGGATACGACATCGCAGGATTATCGAGATTTTTAATATGAGCATAAGCATATAAACCCGAAACGGTTGTCATAAAATCAAAAATAAACCAGAATATTAGCGAAACAAAAATTCCTTTTTTAGCAGTACTTTCATTTTTAGCGGCATAACACCTTTGATGAAAAGACGGGTCTACCAAAGCCCACATCCCGAGAAAAAACCATACAAAAAGGTACCCGATTGAATTTCCACCCATCAAACTTGTATGAGATTGAGGAAGGTTATTTGTTAGGTAACTAATTCCACCTAACTTAAAGTAACAAAATGGTAAAATTATACCAAAACCTAAAAACATTAAAACAAACTCCAGAATATTTACTTTTACATCAGCCCTTAGACCGCCTTTAAATAGAAAAACGATGGAAACGATTAAACAGATTAGCATCGAGACTATTAGCGACCAGCCAAAAATAATCCCGGTCAAAATTCCAAGCATTAAAATATACGGAGCTGGAGTTACAAGTAAAAAAATAAGTGAAGCACCGAATATACTTACTTTTTTCCCATAAGTAATATCAAGTTTATCAGCTATAGTATATAATTCCGCTTTCCTGATTTTTTTTGCGAGGAATAAAGCAAATAACGTAATGAAAAAATAATACGGAAAAGCATTCATTATCCAGCTTGAAATTCCGTATCTATATGTAAATTCACCGATACCAAGTATTCCACCGTAGAAAGTGGAGACAAGAGTTGCAACGAAAGCCGGTAATGTTATGCTTCTTCCCGCTACAAGATAGTCGAAATTATTTTTATCGATTGTTTTTGTTCTGAATCCAATATAAATAACCCCGATAAAATATAAAATTATTACTATGTAATCATAAATACTAAAACTTATCATATCTTATTAACCCCGATGGAAATGTTTTTTAAATAATAATAAATCACCGGATGTGAATTCTATTTTAATTTCTTTGTCATCAGATATATTGAGTGTGCCTTCACGTATTCCAAATTCAAGATCTTCGTTTTCTAATTCGTATTTTAGACCTCTTGTTGTTATACCTTTAGCTAATGGCATCGGCATCATAGATATTAGTTTATTTATTGGATATTTAAATTTTAGATGCTTTTGTACAAAAAAGATTTCGAATTTTCTGTCTATAATTTTCAGATTAAGAACTTTATAATATCGTTTTAATATGCTGTAATTATTTAGTGTATGGTCCTGTCTTTTACTCGATGCTCCAAATATTAATATATTCTTAAAGTTATTTTCAATGCAATATAATAATGATTTTTCAAAATCTGTCGTTTCCTGGTCATCTATTCTTCTTATTTCCACACTTTTTTTTCTAAAATAATTTAATGTATCCTTTTTTATCGAATCCAAATCACCCAAAATAATATTTGGAATAATATTGTGTTTTTTTAAATCGTTGGATGCACCATCCGCACAAATTAAATAAATGCTCTTTTTATAATATTTATTTAATATCTTGAAAGGAATATTGCCATTTAACAAAATTATTGCATCAATTTTATCCAT
Source organism: Ignavibacteria bacterium (assembly GCA_041653855.1). Lineage (GTDB taxonomy): Bacteria > Bacteroidota > Ignavibacteria > Tepidaquicellales > Tepidaquicellaceae > FEN-1279. The sequence goes on from JBAZEQ010000056.1 coordinate 10,568, forward strand.
ATTATTTTTAATCCGATTTACATAGAATTTTAAAATATAACTGATTAAAATAAAACCTTTAAACCGTAAAAACAATTTATAAAAGAACTATTTGAGTTTTCTTAATCCATATTTTTTATTTGGTCTTTTTGCAGTGTTAATACCGATATTTTTGCATCTTTTTAATCTTCATAAAGTTAAAAAGATGGAATTTTCTACTCTGATGTTTCTAAAAGAAATCCAAAAATCCAAACTCAGAAGAATCAGAATAAAACAATTATTATTACTAATCTTAAGAGTATTTATTATTGTCTTACTTGTTTTTGCATTTTCGAATCCGGTCTATAAAGGGTATTTATCGGGAAATAACCCCGATATCAGGAAATGCGGAATATTCGTTCTCGATAATTCATTCAGTATGGCTGAAAAGGATGAAAAGGGGAGCTATTATGAACAGGCAAAAAAGTCTATAGAAAATATTTTAAAGCTCTATACTTCGGATGATAAATTGTTTTTGGTAACGGCATCTCATTTAAGGAATTTTGAAAAAGGTGAATCGAAAGACATTCAGGATTTAATTGATTCTTTAAAAAATCTTGAATTGACTTTTCTTCCTTTTACCCTATCGAATATATTAAGTTATATAAACGAAATTCAAAAGAATGAAAATTCTCCTTTATATGAAGTCTTTATACTGAGTGATTTTCAGAAAATAAATTTTATTTCCGATAATTATGATAAAAATCTTTTTAAAGATTCTCAGAAGAATCTTCATTTATATAGCATAGATGTAGGGAAAAGAGAATCTAACAATGTTTCAATCGAGAAAGCTGAAATTAAATCGAAAATTCTTGAGAATAATAAAGATATTAAAGTATCCGTGATTTTAAAAAACTTCAACAAATTCAATGCTCTTAATAAACAGGTAAACTGGTTT
>JBAZEQ010000057.1:0-11481 GCA_041653855.1 Ignavibacteria bacterium
GTCAAATTATAGAATCCGTCAATTTTAAAACTTCTTATTTTTTTTAAGAAAGAAATGCGATACGGCAAATTCCACTTATATTTTTTATAATTATATGTAATAATTTTAATTTTTCCGTTATACTTTTCAAACAGTGTATAATATTCTTCTTTTATTAAAAAATAAATCTCTCTTTCATCAGGGAAGAGTTCGTCGTTTTCAAGAATCATAGACGAAACCATTAAGTCCCCAATCTTTTCGGAATTGTAAAACAAAATATTTTTATTTTCTTCATTATTTATTTTTCTGAGAGACATTTTCAAAAAGAAAAAAATAAGCAAAGAAAAAATATTTTTAATATACAATATCATTTTATTACTTTCGAACCCTCAATTCGATAAGTATCAAATTTAAATATTTTATTTACACAAGAATTTACTTTTGATGTTATTTCCTTCTTTCTTAGAAAATTTACTATGTTTTCACCTAAAAAAGTCAACGGGAGGTATCTTAACACAAATTTCTTTTTTATATTTCCGAATTTTAAGCATTTCAATAAATTCATTCTCGAATTTTTTATACTTCCACGATAATATTCGAGTAAACCCATCCTTAAATAGTATTCTCCGTTTTTTTCTTTACAGCAATTTTCCATATATTTTAGACCGCATTTGTAGTAATTAACTTTTTGAGTATCGTAATAATTTTGAGGTCTTTTTACCAGCCTGTATTTATAAAGATGCTTTTGTATATTATGCGTTTTATATCCAAGAGAAAGCAACCGTAAGAACAATTCGTCGTCCTCAGCGCAATAATATTCCTTATCATAGCCACCGGAATCAAGAAGAACTTTTTTATAAGTTAGAATAGAAGAGTGCAAAACCGAATCAATAAAAGGCATCATAAATTCTATATCTTTGTGTAGTTCCGGTAAATTTTTTTGCATAACTATTCTACCGATTTCATCGATAAAATAAAAATTCGTACCTACCAGATGTATATCATTATTATTTAATAAAAAATCAATCTGCGTTTCCAATTTTTCCGGGCTTACAAGGTCATCGGCATCCATCCTTGCAATAAACTCTCCTTTTGCCTGATTCAGACCAAAATTAAGCTGTTCAATCAAACCGCTGCTTTCTCTCTTAAATAATTTTATCCTTTCATCTTTTATCGATTCCAAAATTTCAAATGTTTTATCCGTCGAACCATCGTCTATAATTATAAACTCGAAATTTTTATAAGTCTGCAATAATATGCTTTGCACCGATTTCAGAACAAATTGTTCCTCGTTTTTGACTGGCATTATTATCGATATAAGACTCCCGGGCATAATAAGAATTTTTTGTTAAATAGATTTATAAATGTTTAAGTATTCGTATGAAATTTTTTCCCAATTTAAATCTTCATATATTTTTACTGCTTCCTTTGAAATATTTTTTTTTAATTCAAAATTATCAACTAAAGTATTAATAATATTAATTAATTTGTTACTATCACCATAATCGTACACAAAACCATTAATCCCATCCTTAATCAATTCCGATGCTCCCGTTTCTTTAGTTAAAACCGTAATTACACCTGATGCCATACACTCTACGCTTGTTATACTAAACGGTTCGTAGTAACTTGTTGAAATATATACATCTTTATCCTTTAAGAAATCAGCAAGTTCATATGAAGGCATTTTATCAAAGCAAAAAACTTTTATCAAATCATTTTTAAATGTAATTATGTTTTCCTTTTTATCGATTACGTACAATTCTATTTTATTTTCGGTTAATTCCAAAGATTTTACCAGAAACAAAAATCCTTTTTCTTTTCTGTTGATATCCGCTATAAATACAATTTTTAAGATATTATCTTTATAAAATATTTTTTTTTCTTTTACTTGATTGTATTCCGAATCTATTCCGTTTCTTACATACCTGATTTTACTTTCGTTGATTTTATAATCCTTACAGAGTAATCTTTTGAAGTTTTCCGATAAAACTAAAATAATATTGGAATATTTAAAAAAAACATTTTCCGCTGTTTTATCTTTGAAATTACAAAACCAGTTTTGATGCCTGAAATTTTTATTTTCATAAACAATTAATCCGTGCGGACTGTATATTATTTTAGTACGGAAAAATATTTTACAAAAATAAGACACAAAAGCAAAACGTTCAAAAGTAATAATATGAATAATTTTTGGTTTTGACTTAAAAAGTTTAAAAAACATAGTAACTATTCCCAATCTGAAAATATCGCATCCGTTTACGTTATCTACGATTTCCTTACCAAATAATTTTTTAAATATGCCATATTCTTTACCGTCAAAAAAATATTCGATAAAAACTAATTTCCCCGATTTTGAAAGACAATCGAATATTCTTTTCGCAACTTTTTCGGGTCCTGTCAATATTTCGTCCTTGTAATATCTTCCTATATATAATATATCCATATTATTACTTTTTAAATAATTCAATTCTCGTATCTTCGAGTACATCATATACTTTAAATGATTTGAAATTAAAAAACCTCCTGTCCGATTCAATATACTTTAAAGCTGGAGAAGTATTTTTTGTAGTAAATTCCCCACTCCCGTTTTTTCTTTTCCATAATATTATCCATTCCGGATTTCTTTCGAAAACATAATCCGTAGAATATTTTTCAAACCAGATATCGTCTCTTTTTCCGTACTTCGCAATATACTTATCGTTAAGACCTATTACATCAATAAAATTTACATCCTCAAGATAATAAGGAATAACACCGGCAGAGCCATTAGCCACAAGAGAATTTGACGGAATAATATTCTTCAAATCTGTACTAACACACTTTACCCTATTCCACAAAATCTTTTCCGTATTTACGATATCGATATTACTAAAGTATATATTAACAGATAAAAAAAGAATTCCAATAACATATAAAATCTTATAATCTATATTACCGGATAATTTTCTTTTATATAAATCTTTAAGAGCAATCGTTGAAAGTAAAGATAAAAAGGGAATCACACATACTACAAACCTGAAATGTTCCATCCAGTCCCCACCCGCATATACAACGAAAACAAATTGTACGAATATAAAAGTAAGCAATAATATTATATTCTTTTCTTTCAGCCGAAACTTAATTCGAAAAATTAAATAGAGTAAAAGAACGGCAAATTGCAGATTACGGAGAAAAAATTTTAAAACATAGAGTACGCCATACCTGTAAATTCTGACTTCGTTGTACCCGATTATCCCATAATCAAGTTTCGCATAATATGTATTTGGCAGTAATTCCCCGAAATAAAAATAACGGAAAGACAGGAATCCTATAAAAAGAATCAGATAAACCGATAAAGTATAGAAAAAATATTTTCTGGAATCCTTAGCAAAGAAAAATATCGCAACCAAAAACGCAAATGAAAATAAAAATCCTTCCGGTCTTGTAAGAGATATTAAAGTAAGAAGAAGGATTAATGAAGGGATATTAAATCTTCCCTTTTTAATTATAATAATCTCATAAAAGCAAAGTAAAAGCAATAAAGAATAAAAAGAAATCTCAAATCCCGAAATCGACCATAGAATAAACGGAAGATTAAAAGCAGTAAGTATAACAGAAAACAAGCTCCACTTTTCGAGTCCTAATTCTTTCGAAATTTTGAATACTACAAGAAGAGATAAAACGGAAAATATTAGAGAAGCAACTTTAGATGAGGTTTCCAAAGACAGTTTCATAAAACCAAATACAGACAATATTAAAAACCATATAAAACTTGAAAATCCCTCTACATATTCGCCAGCATTGTAAACTATGCCTTTTCCCTTCACAAAATTATTCGCATACCTGAAATAAATATATAAATCATCTACAAACCACCTGAAGAAATACAAAGAATAACCTATAAATACTAACAACAAAATGTAAAGAAAATAATTTTCGTAAATATTATTATATTTACCAACTTTTTTAAACATTGGGTTTCTTTTTCGAGAGTTTATTTACCAGCATACCAAGATTTAATTTATTGTTTAGAATATTTTTTACGAAAAAATATTTACCATACTTTTTTTTATATTCGGATTTCAAATCAATTTTTTCAATTGATAATAATATCACACCAAATTTTCTCAGAATATAATCCCTGAATTTTTTAATTTTGCGATTCGGGTATTTTTTGAAATCGGAATAATACCATTGACTTTTGTGAATTTCGTACTCGTTTTCATTTATTATATCCTGTTCCCATTTTTTTCCAATCGGAATATTTATCATTAAATACCTGCTATGCTTTAAACACCCGTCAATAAATTCTTTCCCTTCTTTTTTTTCCAGATGCTCAATTATATCCCCGCAAATAATCAAATCATAATTACTTTCCTGTTTATTAATAAAATCAATCGCATTTTCGATATATACATTGTCGTAAAAGTAACTATGATATGGTTTCACATATTTATCGAATATTTCCACAGCATCGATTTTCCTTTTCCAATTGTCCGAATAATTACAGTCATCCCAAATCTCCAGAAATTCCCTGCTTAGAAAACCCCACCTGCCGAATCCCGCTCCAACATCAAGAATTGTGCGGGGATTAATTCTGCGGATTATCTCGATACAATACGAAATGTTTTGCCAGTTTGATGTTCCCATATTATTCAGGATTTATAAATCTTTTAATAAAATAATAATCACCACAGAAAATAAAATATTCCGTAAAAACGGAAATTATAGCTGCGGCAATAATTCCATAAAGCGGTATAAAAATTAAATTTAAAACAATATTTACAATTAAACCTGTTAGAGTAACATACATATTTTCCCTGTAAAGCCCAAGCCCGTTTAAAGTAACACCTGCCAGATTGTTTAAAGCCAAGCCCACAACAGCAAACGATACAATCCTTAGGATTAAAATGGAATCAGTAAATTTATCCGTGTAAATTATTTTTATTATATATTCCGAAGCAAGAAACAGGAAAATATTAATGATGATGCCAATTAAAATTAAACTCGAAGAATATTTTCTGAAAAATAATTTCACAGCATAAGAACTCCTGCTTAAATAAGAAACTTTTGTTAAACCGCTAATAAGCAGAAAGGAAAAAGCAATTGCAGATGCCTTATAAATCCCATACCCAATATTATAATATCCAACCCGGGAATAATCCGTAAATTCAGATATTAACAATATATCGATTTTATCATAAAGATAATTAAAAATAACAGCCATTCCAAGCGGCAGTGAGACTTTAATTAATCCCGATATACCGGTAAAATTAAATGATAGAAAAAAACTCCCTGTAATTTTTTTTATATTATAAATAAGAAGAGTAATATGGTATAAAAAACCAATCGAATAAATTATTAAAAGATATGTCAATTTGGAATTTAAGACTAATGCAAAAATCAGAAAAGCTAAGACTGTTATAATTCTTGAATTAATGAAAGATTTGAATTGCTTCTTATATTCGCTCAATCCGGATAATACCGAATTTAAGATGTTAATATTGGAATATAAATAAACAGGTAAAATCGTAACTAAAAATAATTTCAAAGAAATTGTATTATAGAATAACCTGTAATAAACAAAAGTCAGTAAAAAATATAAAAAGAAAATTAATATGTTTATGGAAAATATCCGGCTTAACAACATCGAAGATTTATCTTTTGAGATTGCAATCTCCCTCTGCAAGAATACGGGAAAACCAAAGTTAAAAAGGGTAATAAATACATTAGCTAATGTAAAAAGAGTAATAAGTTCTCCATAGGTTTCCACAGAATATTTTCTTGCAAAAACAAGGAAAACCAGAAAGAAAAAAAACTGTTCGATTACATTAATAAAAAGTAAATATTTGCCCTCTTTATAGAGCTTGAAAAAATATGCCGGTTTTAAAGTCATTCAAACAAAATTACTGATAAGTTAATATTTTATTTCAAAAAAATAAGTAGATTATTTAAGGCGAATTAAGTTTCATTTATATTGAATTGAGAATATGATTATATTAACTTGTACATTAAGCAAAATATGGAAAAAACGAGGACAAATATCATTCCTGTAATAACGCTCCTTTCTTTATATTGTATTCCGCTTTTTTTTGATAACCGCTTAATCAACGTTAACATTTTACAAAGGTTTTTATTTTCCGTCATCACATTAATTTTATGTATATTTCTATGCACTTTCAGAGTTAAATATTCTGTGTTTCCACAATTAAAAGTAATATTTGTTTCTGCTGCATTATTTTTGTTTTTTCTTTTGATATCTTCCGAAGTAAACGGCAGGTTATTACTGGCATTCGAAGATTTCACATTATATCTTAATATATTTATTTTTGCTTATCTTATTTTTCTACTTTTTCAGATATACGAATTCGAAAAATTGTTATCTTATATTTCTTTTACTATCTTCGTGGTTTGTTTAATTGTATCTATTTTGGGAATATTAGAGTTTTTCAATTTTAATTTATTGAACTTTCAGTCAAATGCCAGACCCGGTTCTACACTAAGTATAAGAAACTTCGCATCAGAATACGCTGTTTTGGCATTTCCGTTTTCATTAATATTCATTTTAAAGAAAGATAACAAAGCGATTAAAATATTTTCTTGTTTTTCCGGATTAATTATTCTCGTTTTCATTTTTTATTGCAGAACCCGTTCTTCTTTTGTTGTCCTGCTAATTTATTTTATCATTCTGACAATTTATTTTCTTTTTAGAAAATACTTTTCCGAACGAAACCTGATTAAAGAATATTTCATAATCGTATTCCTTTTAGTAACTGCTTTTTTAATTGGAATGTATTCCGCACCAAATATAGATAAAGAGAGAAAGAGCCTGAATAATACGGTTACAAGTATTCTCGATATAAATTACCCCGAAAACAGTGCCAGAATAAATTACTGGAAAACAGCAGTAAAAATTTTTCTGGATGAACCCATAACGGGAATGGGGACAGGAAGCTGGTTCGGAATTTATCCAAATTTTAATGGAAGTATATATACCGATGAGAACATCTTAAAAACATCAGAACTGAATCCCCATAACGATTATCTCGAAGTATTAAGTGAAAATGGTATATTTGGATTTGTCTTTTTTATATTAGTACTATTTACTGTCGGATTAAATTTATTAACAGAAACAAAGAAAAAAACATTAATATTGCCCGTTCTACTTTCTTTTTGCGGTTTTCTCACTGTTTCTTTACTTTCTTTTCCAAAGGATAATATGTCATTAATGATTTTATTTTCGACACAAATTGGAATTTCTCTATCTCTTTATAATACCAATATTAATAAAGAAAAGAAAACAGGGAATAGAAAAGTTTTAAAAATCATATCATTAGTATTACTTTCTTTAGTATTAATAGCAATAATAATATTCAACTTTATAAGGTATAACTCCGAAGTTATATATTTACAATCATTAAAAGATAAATCTGCGGGAAATTACAAATTAATGCTTGAAAAATTCGACAATATAAACAGTACACTATACCCACTCGATGCAAATAAAATGCCGGTCGAGTATTACAAAGGAGTCGGATATTTTGAGTTGAGAAATTATGGTGAAGCAATGAATTCATTTAACGAAGCATTGAATTTAGCACCTTACGCTCCTGCCATAATATCAAATATTGCGTCATCTTTTTATATGTTGAAAGATAACGAAAATGCAATTAAATTACTGGTGGATATGAAAAAGGATTACCCGTTTTTTATAGAGCCTCAAATTAATTTATTGGCTATTTATGCAAATACAGGACAGGATTCATCGGCACAGAGTTTATTGAGCGAAATTTCGAAAAAGTCAATAGAGCATAAATTTGTTAAAAACTATTTTGTTCTGGAAAAAATAAAAGATTATTATAATGAAAAAAATTCTTATTAGTTTCTTATTTGCTTTCATATTTTTTTCTTCTGCATACCCGCAGTCTGTAAGATACATTATTCCCGATAGCGGTTACCAAGGGACAAATTTTCCGGTTACCATAATCGGAGATGCAACCGAGTGGATGGCATCGAATTATTTTCAGATATTTTTTGACAGCACCGGGGTAACAGCCGATTTTATAGATTCTACGAATGTTCCAAATGATACAACAATTTATACAACAATCCATATCAGCGGGAAAGCCGTAACAATTCCCCGTACTATTTTTGTGCTGGATAAATTTAATAATACTTATAAAAGAGACAGTGCCTTAAAGGTACTACTGTCTTTACCTTCTATCCCTGTATTAATTCTTCCGCCTGATAACGCAACCAATCAATTGCAGTATGTAACACTACTCTGGGATAGTAACGCATATGCCGCCTCATTCAGGATTCAGATATCAGCAGATTCTACTTTTTCTACAACATATTTCGATTCCTCGGTTGCAAATACCCCGTTGCAAATGCCTCCCGGTTTCCTTCAGCTTGGAACTAAATATTTCTGGAGAGTCAATGCAACAAATATAATGGGTACAAGCGAGTGGTCAGGAATATGGGATTTTACAATCAGAACTATAGGTGTTAAACAAATTTCTTCAGAAATACCTAATTCATTTAAATTGCTCGATAACTATCCCAACCCGTTTAATCCAAATACGATTATAAGATTTCAAATTAAAGATACAAGATTTGTATCTCTGAAAGTTTACGATTTACTCGGCAAAGAAATTTCTATATTGGTAAACGAAAAAAAATCACCCGGAATTTATGAAGTAAATTTTAACGGTAGCAATTTCGCTTCGGGTGTGTATTTCTACAGGATACAAACAGGTGATTTTATGCAGGTAAAGAAGATGTTGTTAATTAAATAATTATCACTGATTACATAGATTTCAGTGATTTCACCGGAAAAGCAAAAAACTACAAGGGTTACTATAACTCTTGTAGTTTTTTTAATAATAATAATAGTTTAGTAGTCTTACAGTGAATTTGAAAACAACGTAAACATCTTAAAAACAAATGTCGATATTACCAGCCAGATAGCCCAGAGTCCAAACACTATCATATAAGAAATTACAGGTTTAATTTTTGCTACCCTGACCAATCCAATAGATACTAAAATATAAAACCATATAGAAAATACATCGAGTTTCATAAATAAATCATGTAATGCCTCTCCTACAGTATCAGCTTTAAAAATAAGCGTTAGACCTACAGTATTTAACTCCCCTAATATAATAGAAAGCACAATGGCAATAATGCTTCCAATGGCGCTTACTATTAAAGACAATCCTACCACATTTAAGATATTAGTAAATTCAAAGTTTGCTTTAAACATTTTCAGCAACAGCATATAAATCACACTTAATACGAAAAGCATTAAGAAAGGTGCCACGACTGCCCCGGCAATTCCGGTAATTTTAAAGAATAATCCATTAGGGTCCATAAACTTTTCAGCCTGTTCCATAGCATTATTTGCCTGCTCCTGAGACATTTTTCCGCTTTTTACATTTTCCTGCATTTTTTATCCATCATTTTACCAACAAGCTCTGCATCGGAGAAAAAAAGAAATGAAGAAACAATGCTGGTTACAACTAAAATTATAACAGGTAACAGCCAAAAATTTCTTTTGGGAAATTTTGCTATTGATTCGAATGTGTCCCCGGGTTCGGTGAATATTCCCGAGATTGCATCCATTTGAGATAATTCCTGCGGTTCTTCGGTTATTATATTTTGCTCTTCCATAACTTATGTTTTATTTATATAAATTATTTTGTTTAATATATTTTTCTATTTCGGGTAAAACAAGATATTTAATTGACATATTTTTTCTTACTTTCTCCCTGATTATGGTCGAAGAAATGTCGATGAAGGGTGTATCTAAAAAAACAGCTTTTTCCGAATATTCGGTTTTAACATCTTCTTTTTTATACCCGGGACGGTTAAGAGCTACTACCTTTGCCAGCGAAAATAGTTTTTCGGGCGTTTTCCATTTTGGGAAATCAATCAGGCTATCGATACCGAGTATAAGGAAAAACTTTACGGAATCATTTTTATATAGTTCGTGCAATTTAGTTAATGTATCGATAGTATATGATTTTTCATTTGTGTTTACAATTTCAATATCGCTTACTTCATAATCGGGATTTTTTTCAAAAGCAATCTTAGCCATAGCAAGCCTATGCCCAATTTCCAGAATTTCGATTTCGTTTTTTAATGGTGGAACAGCAGAGGGGATGAAAATTATTTTATCGAGATTTAACTGTTTTTTCACATCTTCCGCAATTAAAGAATGAGCTATGTGAGGCGGATTAAAAGTCCCGCCGAAAATTCCATATTGTTTCATATACTCATCACCTCCGTATAAATTTCTTCAATTTTCTTTACGGTAAAATATTCACTGTAATTTTTTACTTTCTCATGAGCATTTGAAGAAATTTCCTCCATTAATTTTTTATCATTATATAGCTTAATGATTGCATCACAAAGTTCAATCTCGTTATACGGATTAATCAATAATGCCGAATAATTATCTTTCACAATTTCTTTTAAGGATGGAATATCGGAACAGATAATCGGCAGCCTGCAAGCCATGGCTTCAAGCAATACATACGGCATACCTTCCCAAAAAGTCGGAAAAACAAAAACATCAAAAATAGAATAGAAATCTATCAGGTTCAATTTTTCGCCAATGAACAGAACATTATTTTCGACCTTTAATTCTTTTGCAAGTTTTTTAGAGCTTTCAAGTAATTTTCCGTCACCAACCAATACAAATTTCATTCCGGGATACGCTCCGATTAACCTTGCTGCAGCTTTAACAATCAAATTTTGATTCTTCTGAAAATCGAAGCGGGATACATTACCAACTATAAAATCACCGGGATTTAAGTTCAACTTCGATAAAAAGTCTATGTTTTTTCTTTGCAGGTTTTTGTATTTATTCAGATTTATACCGTTAGGTACAATGGATGTTTTGTCGGGATTAATTATTTTAATTTTTTTTGCAATTTCTAAATCACTTTTTGTTAAACAAATTGAACAATCGGTATATTGAACAAGATACTGCTCGACAGTTTGAGATATAAATTTTCTTATATAATTTTTCGTGTTTATATAATGGATTCCGTGAATAGTGTGAACGGTTTTTATTTTCGGATAATGTTTTTTTACCATTCTCCCGTAGAAGCCCGAAACACCCCCGTGCGAATGAACAACATCGATATTATTTTCCTCGCAAAACACCAATAACGGTTTAAGATATTTTTTTCTTAATATTTTTGGCTGGTAAATTGCTACAAAAGGTATTCCGTAATTGTTTACAGTTTCTTCAAATTTACCTCGACCCGCAGCTGCAATTACCGGGTTGAAAAGTGTTTTATTCAATCCTCCTGTAAGAGATAAAATATGAATCTGCCCGCCCCCTATAAAGCCACCGTCTATTAATTCAAGTATTTTTATCATTTTTTCATTCCCAATAAGAGTTTTAGAACAATAATATTCATCCGTGTTGGATTAAATAAAGATAATATCGAAAACTTAAAAATCAAATAAGCTCTAATCAAGAGATTTTGGAAAAAACTATTATGTATT